>JAGPVX010000048.1 GCA_018066805.1 Paraperlucidibaca sp.
AGTAAGGTTTGTGCGCGTTGGCTGGCGTAAGGGTCGCTGGCGGCGATATATAAAATACGCATGATTAAGCCGGACCAGGGAAAGTTACGAGGTGTTGGCTTTGCAGCTGCGCCTCAGCGAGTTGGCCTAAGCCACTGATAACAAAGCCATCGGCAATGCTGCTGTGCGGCTGTTCCCAGCTGCTGGCGTTGGCATCATCGAGCACGCCGTAATGCAGCGCTGCCGAAACGCAGAGCACAAGGTCGAGGTCGGCGCGTTGCTGAAGTGTTTGCCAGCGTTGGCAAAGGCTAGGGAAGTCACGCGGCGGTGTGCTCAGGGCTTGGCCATGAAGCACGCCGGCATCGGCAAAAAACACGCGCACGATGTGATGGCCGGCTGCTAGAGCGGCTTCAACAAATTGCCACGCATGGTGGGCAGTTTCGCTGTCGGGAGCGGCAGTAATGAGTAAACTCAAGCGCATAACGATCACATCGCATCATCAAGCAGGCCCATAGCATACCCGATTGCGCGTGCGGCTGAGGCGTGTTGCTTTAGAATGCCGAACTAACTTTTACACATACGCCGGCAAAGATGCTTTTTGGCGCGTTATAAAAATAACCGTTTTAAGCTTGAGCAATAGGAGCGAGGCATGAGCGCAGAAGTATTGATTGGCCAAGGTGAGCAGCGCTGCAGCGTGCTAACAAAATACGCCAACCGTCATGGCTTGGTGGCTGGCGCAACAGGCACAGGTAAAACCGTCACTTTGCAGATTTTAGCGGAAGGCTTTTCTGACCTTGGCGTGCCGGTGTTTCTCGCTGATATCAAAGGCGATGTCGCAGGTCTTTCGCAGGCAGGCGATGCCAGCAATGCAAAATTGGCAGAGCGTGCCGCAAAAACCGGCATGAATGGCTTCCAAACCCAGGCGTATCCGGTTGTGTTTTGGGATGTCTTTGGCGAGCAAGGCCATCCAGTGCGTGCCACGGTGTCAGATTTGGGCCCGCTATTATTGGCGCGCATGTTAGAGCTCAATGACACTCAAGAAGGTGTGCTCAGCGTGCTGTTTCGCTATGCCGATGATAATCAGCTACTCCTTCTCGACCTCAAAGATTTACGCTCCTTATTACAGCTAGCCAGTGATTCACCAGATGCTATCGGTTCGACCTACGGCAGCATCAGTAAAGCTAGTGTGGGTGTGATTCAGCGAGCATTGCTTAACCTAGAGCAGCAAGGCGCCGATGCATTTTTTGGTGAGCCAGCGCTCACGCTTAGCGACTTCATGCGCACCACGTTCGATGGTCGTGGCCACATTAATGTGCTGGCGGCGAATAAGTTGTTTATGCAGCCGCGCTTGTATTCGACATTTTTGCTATGGCTGCTGTCAGAGCTGTTTGAGGCATTACCTGAGCGTGGCGATGCCGAATTGCCGTTGTTGGTGTTCTTTTTTGATGAAGCACATTTGCTCTTTAAGGACGCGCCGAAAGCCTTACTCGATAAAATTGAGCAAGTGGTGCGTTTGATCCGCTCAAAAGGCATCGGTATTTACTTCATCACGCAAAACCCTTTGGACTTACCAGATGCCGTCTTGGGCCAGCTGGGTAATCGTGTGCAACATGCGCTGCGCGCATTCACGCCACGAGATCAAAAGGCGGTGCGCGCCGCGGCTGAAACTTTCCGTGCCAATGCGGGTGTCGACGTTGCTGAGGCTATTGTTGCTTTAGGTGTTGGCGAAGCACTCGTGTCATGCCTAGGCGAGGGCGGCATTCCGATGCCAGTGGAGCGCGCTAAAGTACGCCCACCACGCTCGCGCATGGGCACTATCACGCCAGAAGAACGTGCGCTGAGTATGCAGCGCTCGCCATTTGCTGGACGCTATGAGCAGGCTTTAGATCGCGAATCGGCTTATGAAATACTGACGAAAAAGGCTCAAGATGCCGAGGTGTCGGCACGTGCAGATGCTGAAGCTGCGGCACAAGCAAAGGCAGATACTGCGAATGCCAAGGCGCAAGCAGCTGCTGAAAAAGCCGCTAACAAGCGTCCTGTACGCGAGCCCGATAGCTTCTGGGAAAGTGCAGCCAAAAGCGCCGCGCGTGCGGCTAGCTCTACCATTGGCCGTAAGGTTGGCAATGAGTTATTGCGTGGATTATTGGGCTCATTTACGAAGTCACGCTAGGGCTGTTTGATAGCGGTTTTTAGCGGCGCTCAAGCTCACGCTTTAGAACGCAAAAAGTTAACTAAGAGAGGCTTATGGATATTGTGTCGTTGGCGTTAGGAAGTGCTATTGGTTTGGTGTTGGCAAGCATCTTGTGGTGGTTGCTTGGCCGTGGTCATCGCCGCGAATGGGCATTGCAACAAGCTCACGCCGTGCAGCGTGAGCAAGACTTGCAGGCTCGCCTGAGTGCTAGCGAGCAGGCACTCGCTACATCTGAAGCCGTTGCTAAAGATAGTCAGGCGCAACACATTACGCTGCGTGAGCAAGTTGCCGCGCTCACGCAAACACTGGCCTCTGAGCGCCAAGCGCATGCTCAGCAGCTGGCGGCTGAGCGCGAAACCAAAGCCGAGCAAATTGCCTTCGAGCGTGAATCTAAAGATCAGCAACTCGCCGCCGAGCGTCGCCAAGGCGAAGAGCGATTGGCGACTGAGCGTCAAATCAGTCAAGAAAAGCTCGCCTTGCTAGATGAGGCGAAAAATTCTTTACGCCAGCAATTTGAAATACTGGCACAAAGCATTTTGGAAGAAAAATCGAAACGCTTTAGCGAGCAAAATCAGCAGGCTTTGGGGCAGATGCTGGAGCCATTAAAGACGCGCTTAAATGAGTTTCAAACTCGCGTCGATGCGGTACACAGCGACGATACCAAGCAGCGTTCGGCGCTAACGGAAAGCTTGCGCACGCTGATGAACTTAAACCAAGAGCTCAGCCAACGCGCCAACCAACTGACCAATGCCTTAACCAGCCAAAATAAAACCCAAGGTGATTGGGGCGAAATGGTCTTGGAGCAAGTGCTGCAAAGCTCAGGCCTAATTAAAGGCCAGCAATATGAAGTGCAAATCAGCCATACCCGCGAAGACGGCACGCGCGCTCAGCCCGATGTCATCATTAATCTGCCAGATAATAAGCACCTAATCATCGATGCGAAGATGTCACTAAACGCCTATATGGACTATGCCAATGCGAGCGATGACGCCACTCGCGAGGCAGCCCTGAAGCGGCATTTAGACTCTATCCGCGCGCACATTAAAGGCTTATCTGAGCGTAATTATCAGGATATTTTCCCGACCAATTCACCAGATTTTGTGCTGATGTTTGTGCCCATTGAGCCTGCGTTTTTGTTGGCAACAACCAGTGATGCCGCACTCTGGCAGGATGCTTGGAAGCGCAATATTTTACTGGTCAGCCCAAATACGCTGCTCTTTGTTATGCGTATGGTTGCGCATGTTTGGCAGCAGGAAAACCAAACCCGTAACGCCCAAGAAATCGCTAATCGCGGTAAGGATCTGTATGAAAAATTCGTTGGCTTCAGCGAAAACTTAGCTAAGGTTGGCGAGCGTATTACGCAGGCACAAGTGGCATACGATAGCGCTTTTAAGCAGCTAAAAACCGGCAGCGGCAACCTAGTGGGTCAGGCCGAAAAGCTGCGTAAATTAGGCATTACCACGCCGAAGAAAAAGCTCAGCCAAACCTTGCTTGATGAGTCTGATATCGACGATGCTGACCGCGATATAACGAATGGCGACACCACTAACGAGCCCACTGAATGACCGCA
>JAGPVX010000077.1 GCA_018066805.1 Paraperlucidibaca sp.
TGCATTTGTTCAGTCCGGTGGATGGCAAACCACGTGGCCGCGAGCGTGCGTCCAGAGACCCGCTCATGAGCGTGGTGGTTGACGCCCCGCAACTGCTTACTTTAACCACGAAAGGCAAACTCCGCGCTTGGGATGTAAAACCCTAAGCGCGCCGCGCCCGACCTTGTGAAGACTTAAATATGAAACCTGTTATTGCCCTGGTCGGGCGTCCGAATGTCGGCAAATCGACCCTGTTTAACCAGCTCACAAAAAGCCGCGACGCCCTCGTTGCCGACTTGCCCGGGCTTACTCGCGACCGTAAATACGGTGACGCCTGCATCGAAAACAAATCTTTTATCGTCATCGACACTGGCGGTATTGGTGAGTCCGATCTGGGCATTGACGCGCCTATGGCTGAGCAATCGCAGCAAGCCATTATGGAAGCCGATATCGTTCTATTTTTGGTTGATGCGCGCGCGGGCCTAATGCCAGCGGATGTGCAGATTGCTGATCAACTGCGCATGCGCGGTAAGCCAATTCATCTCATTGTTAACAAGATCGACGGCCTGCAAGAAGAAGTCGGCATGGCCGAGTTTCATCGCCTAGGTCTTGGCGAGACGCATGCCATTGCGGCCAGCCACGGTCGTGGCGTTACCTTGATGATGGAACGCATTCTGGCCGAATTTCCTGAAGATGAACCCTTCGAGGAAGATCCAGAAGGTGGCATTCGCATCGCCATCATTGGCCGTCCAAACGTGGGTAAATCGACGCTGGTTAACCGTTTATTGGGTGAAGAGCGTGTGGTGGTTTATGACATGCCTGGCACAACGCGCGACAGTATTTATATTCCCTTCGAGCGCCAAGGCCAGCGCTATACGCTGATCGACACCGCCGGTGTGCGGCGCCGTGGTCGCGTTGATGAGACCGTAGAAAAGTTCTCAGTGATCAAAACGCTGCAAGCGGTGAAAGATGCCAACGTAGTCGTCATGGTCATGGACGCCCATGAAAGCATCGTTGATCAAGACTTAAACTTGCTCGGTTTTGTGTTGGAAACTGGTCGCGCGCTGGTGATTGCCATCAACAAATGGGATGGCATGACCGAGTATGAAAAGCTGACCTTACGCAATGCCATGCAGCACCGTTTTGACTTTATTCCTTATGTGAAAATCCACCTGATTTCAGCCAAGTTTGGCACCGCAGTCGGTGATTTATACCCATCGATTCAGCGTGCTTATGAATCGGCTATGATTCGCGTGCCGACCAATCGCCTAACCACATTGCTTGAAGATGCGGTGCAGCAACACCAGCCGCCATTGGTGGGCGGTCGCCGCATTAAGCTGCGCTATTGCCATATGGGTGGTCACAATCCTCCGCTGTTTATTATCCACGGTAACCAAACTGAATCGGTGCCGGCGGTGTATAAGCGCTATCTAGAAAACATCTTCCGTAAAATCTTGAAGCTCTCTGGCACACCCGTGCGCATCGAGTTTAAAACCAGTGAAAACCCGTTTAAAGATCGTGTGAATAGGCTCACCGATGGCCAAGCTGAGCGCCGCCGTCGCTTCGTGCAGACGCACAAAAAGGCTGCGAAAAAGCGCAAATAATCTATCGTTTGATGCATATAAAAATGGCCACGTAATGTGGCCATTTTTATTTCTGCGCGTAGTGAAAGGTTATTTCGCTGGGCTGTCTTCGGCTAGCAGTAGGCGGGGATCGATGCGCTGATCATTGAGGCTGACGGTCCAGTGCAAATGCGGGCCAGTAGCTCGGCCTGTGGCACCAACTTTACCTACGGGGTCGCCAGCTTTTAATTTTTGGCCAGCCTGCACTAAGACTTTGTCGAAATGGCAGAGCATGGAGAATACGCCTTGGCCGTGATCAATAATCGCGGTGCGGCCATTGAAAAAGTAGTCGCCAACTAGTGCCACTGTGCCATCGGCGGGGCTGCGAGCAATCGCGCCTTTAGGTGCGGCAATGTCTATGCCCATATGCGGATTGCGTGGTTCATCGTTAAAGAAGCGTTTGAAGCCGAATGGGCTACTTAAGCGACCAGTAATCGGCCATTGAAAATTTGGCCATTGGGCATCGGCATGAACTGAGGTGGTAAACACGCGATAGGCGGCTTTTTGCTCGGCGGCTTCACGGCTAAAGCGTGCGAGTTGGTCAGGGTCAGGATGGACGTATTTAGTTTCTTTAATGGTCAGGCGCTGTTCGGGATAGTCACCGGCAGTCACGGTGAAACTCATTAATGCTTCGCCAGTGGGTGTGCCGGTCAATGCTTGCACACCGGTTGCTTCTAGGCCTGCACCAATAACGGCAACGCGTGGGCCATTGGTAGTTAAACGGCCGACCCAGACTGGATTGCCTTGATAGTAAAGCGGGCCTTCGCTAGCGGGTGTGGTGAGCGTGCTCAGGTCGAGTACGACGAGGCCGCCATTGATGGCAGCAACGCGAGGCAGTTTGGCGACGGGGTTCTTTTCAATAGTCGACGGTGCGGCGGCGTTCGCTGCATCGGATTCTGCATTAGCTGAGGAAGCGGCCTTATTGCTCACGGTACTAGCTGGAGTAGCGGTAGTAAGTTTAGACGCGCTGGCTGCGGCAGCAGCTGGCGATTCTTCTGCCCAAGCAGATGGCACAAAATCGACAAATACGCTCAAACCAATGAGTACGCCACAAGCCCAACGCAGGGCATGAAGCTTGCCATCACGAGGATGATCTTCGCGATCGTGAACATCGCTAAAGCGTTCAATTTCCGCATTGGCGAGTGTGGGGCGGGCAGTGTGTGAAGCAAAAAACATCATGGTAATTCCTTAACAGTCAGCACTCGGGCGCTGACTTCTCCATCGTGTAGTCGTGCGGTAATGACGCTATCGACGGCTGTCGCGTTGACCGAACGTAGTAATTGACCTTGTTCATCGCTCACTAATGCGTAGCCACGGCCGAGTACGGCCAGCGGGCTCACCGAATGTGCGCGCTGACTTAGGTGTTGCAGCCATTGTCTGCGTTGCTGCAAATGGCGCTGCGTGGCGTTTTGCAAGCGCTGCTGCCATTGCGCGATGGCGGCGCGGTAAGTATCTAAGCGCCGCGCAGGATGTTGTGCATGCAGACGAGCATCAATGCGCTGCAATTGCTGGCGCTGTTGCGAAAGCATAAAACGTAGCTGGCGTTGCAGACGCAGTTCCAATGTATCGAGGCGTTGACGTTGGTCTTGCAGCAAGCGCTCGGGGCTGCGCAAACGCACTCGCACAGCCTGCAGGCGTTGGCGCTGTAGCTGCAATAAGCGGCTCATGGCGGCATGACTACGACGAGCCAACTGCGCGATATCACTGCCGAGTTGCATCTGATCTTGACTGACTAATTCAGCCGCTGCCGATGGTGTTGGCGC
>JAGPVX010000079.1 GCA_018066805.1 Paraperlucidibaca sp.
CATCGTACGTTTTCCACTGAATTCAAACATGATGCGGCTGCGCTAGCTCTTGACCAAGGCTATTCGATTACGGCGGCGTGCCGAGCGATTGGCGTTGGCGAGGCTGCGCTGCGCCGATGGGTAGAACAGCTGCAATTTGAACGTGACGGCAGCACACTAAAGAGCAAAGCATTAACGCCTGAGCAACAACAAATTCAGGCTCTTGAGGTGCGCATCGCGCGCCTTGAGTTAGAGAGGGGCATTTAAAAAAGGCTACAACCGCGCTCTTGATGTCGGAAGGCATCAATCGTATGCGCTGATTCAAACGTTTAGTCGTGCACTACCACTGGATGCTGTGTGTGCTGTATTTGAAGCTCCAAGATCCAACTATTAACTCATCGCCTCATAACTGATGATGCTAGGGTGAAAGTAATGTCGGTTGTAGGTACTCGTAGACAAGCTATATCAACCTGAGAATTAGCTTGTCAGTACCCAAAATCGTGCTCGGGCTCAAATGGTAGTGCGTGCCCTAAACCAATTGAGCCCGAAGCCAACCACCAATATAAGCGCTACCAATGCTTGTGCCGTCAGCGTTTGCGTCGTCGGATAGATGCCGAGCAGCTCTACGCGAGGGAAATCGAGTGGCGTAGCACCGATCCATCCCGCTTCCTGCAATGCCGAGATGCCTTTCCCGATGAGCACCACAGCCAGAGTCGCAACAAATATCGACGTGTACGAGAAAAACTTTCCGATTGGCAGCCGTGCACTTGTGCGCAGCAATGCCCAAGCAATGATTGCGAGCAGTACGACCGCCGTAATAAAACCAGCGGCAAGCGCGCTGCCATTTCCATCGGCTGCGAGCGCAGAGTAGAACAACACTGTCTCGAAGACTTCGCGGTAGACGGCAACAAATGATAATGCGAACAGAGCCCAGGCCGAGCGGCGTGTCATTGCTGCCGACAGCTTATTATTGAGGTAGTCCTGCCAGCGGCCAGCGCTGCTTTTCTGATGCATCCACAGACCAACACTCAACAGTACAATCCCAGCGAGAACCGAACCGACGCCCTCGGTCACTTCACGGCTTGCGCCGCTAACCTCGATAAAATAGGTTGCAAATGCCCAGGTCAGCATGCCGGCGACCATAGCACTGGTCCAACCAATATGGACATGACGCAGCGCGTCCTTGCGCTCAGCTTTCTTTAAAATCGCAATCATACCAATCACGATCAACAAGGCCTCGACGCCTTCGCGCAACAGGATGGTCAATGCGCCCACAAACGTCGTGGTCGGATCAGCCTTGGCATCGCTCAGCAGCGCCTCGACGCGTGCAAACAGGACAATGAGGTTATTCGCAGCTTGTTCGGCCTGTTCCGTGGTTCCTGTGGCGACGGCTGAACGGTAATGAAGCATGGCGCCTTCGATAGCGATCAGTAGTGTCTTGTCACGTGCACCGACGATAGGTTCGATCGGTTCGAAGCCGTCTAGATATGCCGACAACCCGAGCCTAGTTGCATTAGCTTTATCCCCGGCTCGTAACGCAGCCAAACTCTCCTGAAGGCGAAGCCGGGCCAGCATCAGCCCTGACTGTCTGCCGACATCGATAACTGCAGGGTTGGTGCGCAGATAGGCTGTAACGTCGCGAGCAACATCTTTTGGCAATGTTTCAGCAGCAGCCATTTCCGTAGTCGTAGTGATTGCTGACAAATCGGGAAAGCGATCTTTGATCGAACTGTCTTTACTGTTCCAAAGCTGCTCCCCGTGCTTACGCATTGCAGGGTCGTGCGCAAGAGTCCCAACGTAAAAGGCCAGCGACCAGCGGTCTTCTTCAGATAGGGAGGCGAAGCTAGGCATTGAGGTGCCGGCAACACCCTGAGAAACGACTTGGTACAACGCCATCACACTGCGCGAACTTGCACGCTCCGCATCGGTGAAGGCGATGGGCTTGGGTTCTAAGCTGGCCGCGAGGGCGCCGTCCCCTGCGCCATTCGCGCCGTGGCACGTGGCACATTGCGCAATGTAGAGGGAATAACCACGGTTTAGGTCAGGAATTGATTTGGGTGCGACCGGGATTGGGTAGGCCGCGATCAGCAGCGTATTGGCCCTATGAGCAAGTCGAGCCACTTCCTTAGCGTTGGCCTTGCGAACTACAGAGGCGTGCAGTGTATTAATGGCTTGCGCAACGTCATTTCTTGCGGGATGAGCTGGCAGCTGCGCAACCTGCTTTTGGGCGTTCTCCGTAAAATCCAACATTTCAGCATACTCGGACGTGCTCACGATCGTGCCATCGGCGACTGCGCCTCTGTAGTCAACTGCCACATAATCAATGAGCTGCCAAAGCTGCTTGGCATCGACACGGTCTGTCGGTTGAGCCATTGCAGTCGTGGCAATCATAAAGCAGGCCGCAGCAGCTAAAAACCGAGTTTTGAAAAATTGAACTTTATTGCGCATGGTGTTTCTTTCTTTCGAGTTTGGAAAACAGAGGAATGTAGATCAGCTCGCTAACTAACCCGATGGTTGTTTGCGTGACGATAATTGCCGACAGCACTGCTATGGCGCTAGGTACGGCGAGCACCAAGCAGATAAGGGTACTGACAAGTTAATTTCTCAGCACCTAAAATACTAAACGCATGTGCCAGCTTCGGTTTAGAACCAAAGTCGCACACCAGCCACTACCACCGCATTGTTGGTCGACTCACCCTTTGCCCGCAGCATGTCAGCGGTTCTTCCATATTGGTAAGTCGATTCGACCCCAATATAGGGTGCGAATCGGCGTGTGACTTCGTAGCGTAATCGTAGCCCTGCCTGTAGGTCGCTAAGCCCTTTGCCGATGTCACGCTCAGCGTCATCTTTGCTATAGAGATTTGTCTCTACCGTAGGCTGTAAAATCACGCGCTGCGTGATGCGCCAGTCGTAGGTCGCCTCCAACCGTAAAGCCGCACGATTTTGATTCGCGACATAGGCTGTAGCACTAAGGTCTAGCCAATACGGCGAAATACCATTGATGCCTAAAGCGAGCCAGGTTCGACGCTTCTCTTTACCGCTATCGTGGCGTACACCAAGCTCGGTATTCCAAAAAATATCGACAGGTTTTCGCCACAGCAATTCGGTTCGCGCATCCTCGAGTTTGCTATCAGCCGCTTCCCCTTCAGCTTTTAATGCCAAGCGGTTCCAGTCAGTACCAACCCACGCATCGACATCGTAGCCAGAGTTTATTTTCCCTTGGCTGCTGGCAACTTCTAGCTGATTAAACAACACACTCCCCATGATGCCGTTACCCATCATTTTCGGCGGCGGTATTGGGCCAAAGTCACGGCCTTGCGAGTAGTCTGGACTGCGAGCATCGGGTGGCGCTTTACCTCCCTGCATTTTACCCATATTCATAGAGCCCATGCTCATAGCACCATGCTTCATGTGAGACATATCCATTGAGCCTTTGCTCATATCCATGCCTGAATGATCCATGGAGCCACTACTCATATCCATCCCCGACATATCCATAGAGCCTTCGCCCATGTCCATGCCGTTCATTTGCATATTCGAATGATCCATTTCTGCCTCCGCCGACAGAACGGGAAAGCTCAGCAACAGTGCGCTTAACGCGAATACAATTTTCATAATTAATCCACCACCACTTCACGAAACATGCCGGATTCCATGTGATAGAGCAGGTGGCAATGCCATGCCCAGCGCCCCTCCTCGCCGGTTACATCGAAGGAGATTTTCTGCGCTGGCTGCACCATAATGGTGTGCTTACGAACTTGGAAATCACCATTTTCTGCACGCAGGTCGCTCCACATGCCGTGTAAATGCATAGGGTGAGTCATCATGGTGTCGTTGACTAATGTGATCCGCACTCGCTCACCTTTGGCAATGCGAACTGGCGTAGACTCTTGGAACGTTAACCCATCGAAACCCCAGATATAACGCTCCATATTTCCGGTTAAGTGCAGCTCCATTTCACGCGTAGGCTCACTCTGCTCTTCATTGGCATGGCCTATAGAACGTAAATCAGCATAGGTCAAAACCCGGCGGCCGTTGTCGCGTAGGTTAACGCCGGGGTCATCTAGATTAGTTCGTGGCGAATCGACATGCATGTCCGTACTAAAACTATATTCTGTGCTGGCATGCTTTACTGTCGTTTTGCCTGACATATCGCCCATCATGTCGCCCATGCTCAGCCATTGGATTTTATCCAACGCCGGCACCGGAGCAGACAAGCCATCACGAATCGCTAATGTGCCGCGAGTAAAGCCTGATCGGTCAATGTTTTGCGCAAAAATCGTATAGGCATCATCACTGGGCTCAACGAGCACATCGTAAGTCTCCGCCACGGCAATTCTGAATTCATCCACCGTAACGGGGTCAACCAACTGCCCATCGGTACCAATAACAGTGAGCTTTAACCCCGGGATGCGCACATCAAAAATTGTCTGCGCGCTGCCATTGATGAAACGCAATCTAACTTTGTCGCCCTTATTAAAAAGCCCAGTCCAGTTCGATGCTGGATTGGTACCGTTCATTAGGTACGTATACGTATGAGCTGAAAGATCCGTAAAATCCGTGGGACTCATCCGCATCAGACTCCACATCTTTCGGCTTTCTACCGTGTCCTTCCAACCATTCTTACGAACGTCCGCGATGAAGCGTTTGGCTGTCGGCATTTGGTAATTATCAAAGCCAGCATCCGATTTGAGCTTATTCAGCAGCACCATGGGGTTTTCATCGGTCCAGTCGGAAAGCATGACCACATGATCACAGTCGGCTTTAATGGTTTCGCCATCACGAGGCTCAATGACAATCGCGCCCAACATTCCTGTCTGCTCTTGAAATCCTGAGTGCGAGTGATACCAGTAGGTGCCGCTTTGCAAAATGGGAAACTGGTAGGTAAAGGTCTCTCCGGGAGCGATGCCTTTAAAGCTAATACCCGGCACGCCATCCATAGCAAATGGCAGCAAAAGCCCATGCCAATGAATCGATGACCACTCCTTCAAGTGGTTAGTCACGTTGATAGTGACCGTATCACCCTCTTTGAAGTGCAGAACAGGCGCAGGCAAGCTGCCATTTATCACCGTAGCGACTTTAGATTTTCCAGTGTAATTGACCATTGTT
>JAGPVX010000014.1 GCA_018066805.1 Paraperlucidibaca sp.
GTAGCCTTTAGCGTCGCCGCCATAAAGCTTAGCGCACGATGTAGCGATAGCAGCTGTCAGCGTGGTTTTGCCATGGTCGACGTGACCAATAGTGCCGACGTTGACGTGCGGTTTATTACGTTCAAACTTTGACTTTGCCATGACCTACTCCGAACACGCGCTCGTGCGCACAAGTAAAAAACAACAAAAGACAACCGCCCGTTAGACGACTGCCTATTTTAAATGGAGCTCATAACCGGATTCGAACCGGTGACCTCTTCCTTACCAAGGAAGTGCTCTACCTACTGAGCTATATGAGCCTTTAATTCCAATTCTCCAGCAATGCTGGAGCGGGTAGCGGGAATCGAACCCGCACCATTAGCTTGGAAGGCTAAGGTTCTACCACTAAACTATACCCGCATATTTCTGCTGAGCTGCTGCAATGGTGGTGGGAGAAGGATTCGAACCTTCGAAGCTTTCGCGTCAGATTTACAGTCTGATCCCTTTGACCGCTCGGGAATCCCACCTTTACAAGTACTTAAGCTCTATACAGCCTAAGCAGTACTCCATTTACACGCTCTCGCTTGGTGCCGGCACCAGGAGTCGAACCCGGGACCTACTGATTACAAGTCAGTTGCTCTACCAGCTGAGCTATACCGGCTTCTTCATACGAGGCGCAGAAGTTTAATGAATACTGCGACGGTAAACAACACCGTTTTACGCTTTTCGTATGTACAACCGCTCTTTATTTCAGCAGTTGCACATATCTAGCGCTCAGTTGCGGACTTAGCTGGGCTCCAAAGTGACAAAGGAGCATCGCGCGTAACACGATCGGCTGTTTGTACACTAGCTCCTGCCTGCCAATAAATCATCGCAGCAAGGAGCAGTGCAACAGCACTTAACGCCAAAGCAGTGGACTTCATTTATTTCCCTCAATAAGGTGGCCTAGTGCGATGAGCATACCTTCAAACACTAATAGTGGGCGTTTTTCAGCTTCGAGATGGCCTTCGAAATAAGGCGCATCTCCCCCCGTTATATATTGCGAGGCGCGCTCAACAGTTTGGCCAAACTCTTCACCGACATCATTGGCAAGCGCCACTAGCGCACGCAAACTGCCATGACTCACGCACTCACCCGTTGACAGCCCAAGACGTACTTCGCCGAGCTGAGATCGCGGAAAACTCACTGCGGCTGTTTGTTGCGCCAAAACATCACGCTGCAATCTCAAGCCAGGAAGGATATATCCCCCCTGATGCTTACCATTTCTCAGCACATCAATCGTGCAGGCTGTACCAGCATCGATTACGACCGCTTCGCCGCGCTTGGCAAAAGGCAGTAACGCAAGCCAACGATCAATCCCCAGCTGCTCGGGAAACTCATATGAAGTCGCCAGTAGGCCTGCATCGTATTGAAGCCGGAAAACCTGAATAGAAGGCAAATAACTTTTGAGCGTCGAACTAACTAGCTGATAGCTTTCTCGAGCGGCAACAGAGGCAATAGCCACTACTGTAATAGAGGTGGCATTACGCTCTAACCACACTGCAAGCGTATGATTATCGACGACCTCACCCACCAACTGCAGCGATTCGCCGTGAGCACATGCTTTTAAACGCGTATTGCCGAGATCTATTAATAGCTTCATGTATTTATTCGCACACTTACTTCGCCAGAATGGCAACGCACTATTTCAGAGTTGCATTCAATTAGTAAGGCGCCCTGCTCATCAATTCCATGAGCGATACCCTCACGCCATTCACCTTGATGCTCGAAGCTAACTAATAGCCCAAAAAGTGCATCGTAACTGGGCCAGAGCTGGCGCCACGATACCAGCCCAAAACGACTAAAATCTGTCAGCATCTGGATTAAGTTGCTGCAAAGTACAGCTAATAACGCATGGCGATCGTAGTCAATACTCATGTCTTGTAACGATGCTACAGGCCTTGCCAGAAGTTGCTTTTCAGAATCTAACAGCAGCTCATTTATACCGAAGCCAATAATTAAGCGGCTAGGGCCCTCCGCCATGGCATCCATTTCAACCAAAATACCACCCAGCTTCTCTCCATGCAGCCACAAGTCATTTGGCCACTTCAACTCAACGGGCCATCCCAGCTGACGCAAGCTAGATGCCAGGCTTAGACCTACAGCAATAGCCACACCTACCCACGCAATTGGACCCTGAGCAGACACAAGGCCGATGCTTGCCGTAATTTGCCGACCCGGTAGGCTCATCCATTCCCGCCCACGACGCCCCTGACCTTTCTGCTGAAAATCAGTCACTGCAATATGCATCTCTCCAAGTGCTGCTTGAGAAATGTGCTCGCGCATCCAAATATTTGTTGAGTCAACACGATTAAGTACAAGGCAACTTGTTAAGGCTGTTAGGCCGTTTAAGTGAACCTTTAATATCGATTCATCCCACCATGCGTAGCGATAAGCAAGTTTGTAGCCCACTCGCGGCAATGCCTCGATCAGCACTCCGGACTCTCTAAGGGTATTAATGCGCTTTGCAATCGCTGCGCGCGTACAGCCAAACCGTTCGGCAAGGCGCTCACCAGATGTGGGTTCGTCGGCAGATAGCGCAAGCAATAACGATAACGGCATGGGTTCGCCAGAAAACTAAACAATGGTGGCTGATCATAGCGTTGAAAGCATGCCCCGTAAAAGCAACTTACAGTCGTATACGAGTCCCAGCGGGTGTGAGTTGCGTGCCCTTTCTCAAATTTCAGGCAGCAAAAAGCCCCCGTCATTTCTGACGAGGGCTGTTGCATTAGGTGCCTGGCAATGACCTACTTTCACATGGCTAATGCCACACTATCATC
>JAGPVX010000031.1 GCA_018066805.1 Paraperlucidibaca sp.
ACACAGCGATTTTAGTTAAGCGCGCGTGCAAAAAAGCGAGAAGCGATGACAATCCTTCTCGTTCTATCCATATAGGGGTTGCACGCTGGCACGATTTGAAGCGGCATTCTACGCAGATGCATGCCCGCTGTCCAACCAAACACATCCTTAAACTGCGTAATTAGAGTGTGAATACAGTGGGCTGTTGCGGCAAGTTACGCTAAGCCAAGCACGTCTTGCATGGAATAAAGCGCCGGCACTTGCGCAGCCTTATCTGAAGCAAGCCAGCGCGCAGAGCGCACAGCACCGGTGGCGAAATTGGCGCGATTGGTGGCAACGTGGCGCACTTCAACGCGCTCACCTTCGCCAAAGAAAAACACCGTGTGATCACCGACAGTGTCGCCGCCGCGCAAAGTTTGAAAGCCAATTTGCTGGCGTTCGCGTGCGCCGGTGTGGCCATGGCGAGCATAGACCGCAACCTCATTAAGATCACGGCCCAATGCGCTAGCTACGGCCTCACCCATCATCAATGCTGTGCCCGAGGGCGCATCTACTTTGTGGCGGTGATGCGCTTCTAGCACGTCGATATCGACAGTGTCGCCAAAGGCTTTCGCCGCCAGCTCAAGCATCTTCAAGCTGACATTCACGCCTACTGAATAGTTGCCCGAATAGACCATAGCCTGTTGCGCACTTAATGCTTGCAGCTCAGCCTTTTGTTCAGCACTTAGCCCGGTAGTGCCAATAACCAAACCACGCCCCAGGCGCTGGCAAATGCCGGCATGAATCAGCGTTGCTGCTGGCGCAGTGAAGTCGATGGCGACATCGAAATCGGCCTTAGCAAGATCATCAGTAATGGCGATATTGAGTCGACCTACGCCGGCAAGCTCGCCGGCATCCTGACCAAGAAACTCAGAGCCCGAGCGCTCAATCGCAGCGCTCAGCTCTGCGCCATCAGCGGCCTGCACAGCAGCGATTAGGGCGCGACCCATACGGCCGGCAGCACCACAGATAGCAATACGTGTCATTTTGTCATCCCATCAAAAAAGTTACGCACCGCGCTAAAGAATGAGTCTTTATTAGGCGACTGCTTATTGCCATCGTCACTCATTGATTGCTTGAACTGACGCAGCAACTCTTTCTGCTCGCTACTTAAATGCACCGGCGTTTCCACGACTACGCGGCACAGCATGTCACCTTGCGCATGCGAGCGAATCGGCTTCACACCCTTGCCCTTGAGACGGAATAGCTTACCCGTTTGAGCACCTTCAGGGATGCGCAGCTTCACGCGGCCATCGAGCGTTGGCACTTCCAACTCACCACCGAGTGCGGCATCAGCAAAGTCGATTGGCACTTCGCAATAAAGATCGGCGCCATCACGCTTGAAAATACGATGCTCGCGCACCGATATTTGCACATAGAGATCGCCCGCTGGACCGCCTTGCGCACCGGCTTCGCCTTCGCCAGTCAGACGAATACGGTCGCCAGTATCAACACCGGCCGGGATTTTCACTTCCAATGTTTTTTGCTTGCGCACACGACCTTCACCGCGACAGCTGCCGCAAGGATCAGTAATCACTGTGCCACGACCATGACAGCTTGGGCAGGTCTGGCTCATGACAAAGAAGCCTTGTTGCACACGCACTTGGCCGCTGCCATTACAGCTGCGGCACTGACTGGCACTTGTACCTTTTTTCGCACCTGAGCCATCGCAAGGCTCACATTCAGTCATGGTTGGCACGCTAATTTTTACTTTCGCGCCGCGCACAGCTTCTTCCAAATCCAGCTCTAAGGTATAGCCCAAGTCTGAGCCGCGATTGCTGCGCTGCTGACCGCCACGCCCGCCACCACCAAAAATATCGCCAAAGACATCGCCAAAGATGTCACCAAAACCAGCTCCGCCTGCACCACCGCCACCGCCACCCATATTCGGGTCGATGCCGGCATGACCATAACGATCGTAGGCCGCACGCTTGTCAGCATCGGAGAGCACTTCATAGGCCTCGTTGGCCTCTTTGAACTTATCTTCGGCCTCGACGCTATCAGGGTTACGGTCTGGGTGATGCTTCATTGCCAGTCGCCGATAGGCTTTTTTCAGCTCATCTGCCGGAGCATTTTTTTGTACACCCAATACTTCGTAAAAATCACGCTTGGCCATTTGTTAACCCTCAAGCTCTGCCGCTTTCATCTTATAAATGCAAACGCGGGGATATCCCCGCGTGTGCGTCACTACTCATCAATAGAGCTTATTTTTTCTCGTCTTTCACTTCTTCAAATTCGGCATCGACAGCGCCATCATCACGCTTTGGCTCGGCTGCTGGCTCATCGCTAGCACCGCCCGCAGCGCCTTCAGCACCGGCTTGATCAGCATACATTTTCTGCATGATCGGCATCGAAGCATTGCTCAACGCTTCTACCGCAGTATCGATCTGCTCTTTGTCGTTGGCCTTAATCGCGGCTTCGACTTTCTCGATTTCAGCATCGACAGTAGCTTTCTCTTCAGCCGTTACTTTATCACCCAGATCAGTCAGCGCTTTTTTCGTTGAGTGCACTAACTGGTCAGCTTGGTTGCGCGACTCAACAAGCTCAGTGAACTTTTTATCTTCCTCAGCGTTGGCCTCGGCGTCACGCACCATTTTCTCGATTTCCTCATCATTCAAACCGGAGTTGGCTTTAATGATGATGCTTTGCTCTTTACCGGTGGCTTTATCTTTAGCGCCGACATTCAAAATACCGTTGGCATCGATATCAAAAGTCACTTCAATTTGCGGCATGCCACGCGGTGCGGGTGGAATATCGCTCAAGTCGAAACGGCCCAGCGATTTGTTTTGCGAGGCTTGCTTACGCTCACCCTGCACAACATGGATAGTCACAGCTGCTTGGTTATCGTCGGCAGTCGAGAACACTTGCTGCTTTTTCGTTGGGATGGTGGTGTTTTTCTCGATCAACGCTGTCATCACGCCGCCCATGGTTTCAATACCAAGGCTAAGTGGCGTTACGTCGAGCAATAACACATCTTTAACATCACCAGACAACACGGCACCTTGGTAAGCCGCGCCAATGGCAACTGCCTCATCGGGGTTCACATCACGGCGTGGGTCTTGGCCGAAGAAGGCTTTGACGCGCTCCAACACCAAAGGCATACGTGTTTGGCCGCCGACTAAAATCACATCGCCGATTTCGCTAATTTTCAGGCCTGCATCAGCCAAAGCCACACGGCATGGCTCAATGGTGCGTGCCACTAAGTCTTCCACTAGCGCTTCTAATTTAGCGCGCGTGACCTTCACGTTTAAATGCTTAGGACCAGTGGCATCGGCGGTGATGTAAGGCAAGTTCACATCGGTTTGCGTGCTCGATGACAACTCGATTTTTGCCTTTTCAGCACCTTCTTTCAGTCGCTGCAAAGCCAATGGGTCGTTGTGCAGATCGATGCCCGTTTCTTTCTTGAACTCATCAGACAAGTAATCGATCAAGCGCAAGTCGAAATCTTCGCCACCCAAGAAGGTGTCGCCGTTGGTCGACAGCACCTCAAACTGGTGCTCACCGTCTACTTCGGCAATCTCAATGATTGAAACGTCGAATGTGCCGCCGCCCAAGTCATAAACGGCAATTTTACGATCGCCTTCTTTCTTGTCCATGCCGAACGCCAATGCCGCAGCAGTAGGCTCGTTGATGATGCGCTTAACTTCCAAGCCCGCAATACGGCCAGCGTCTTTGGTTGCTTGGCGCTGCGAATCGTTGAAGTAAGCAGGCACAGTAATAACCGCTTCAGTCACAGCCTCGCCGAGATAATCCTCAGCGGTTTTCTTCATTTTCTTCAGCACTTCGGCGGAGATTTGTGGCGGCGCCTTTTTGTCGCCTTTGACATCAATCCAGGCATCGCCGTTATCCGCAGCAACGATGCTGTAAGGCACCATTTTGATGTCTTTTTGCACAACGTCATCTTTAAACTTACGACCAATCAAACGCTTAACAGCGAACAGCGTGTTTTTTGGGTTCGTCACGGCTTGGCGTTTTGCGCCGGCGCCAACCAACACTTCGTTGTCTGTGTAAGCAACAATCGATGGCGTAGTGCGCGCGCCTTCCGAGTTCTCAATAACTTTAACTTTGTCGCCATCCAAAATAGCTACGCAGCTGTTGGTGGTGCCCAAATCGATACCAATAATTCTACCCATGATGCTCTCCTACTAGCCCGGCGGCGTCGCCTGAGCTGTGACAAAAATGATTGCGCTTACTCGCGCCCTGTTTACTGATATGAGGCTGCTGAAAACTTTTTCAAGCCCCAGAACCTATTCCCAGACAAAAAATATGTTTTAGCCAGCACTCGCGACAACAACCATGGCCGGCCGCAATAAACGCCCCGACAAGGTGTAGCCTTTTTGGAATACCGCAGTCACCGAGTTCGGTTCCGCTGTGGTCGATGGCTGAGTCGATACCGCCTGATGCAGCTCGGGATTGAACGGCTCGCCAAGTGGATCAACGGCCTCAACACCAAAGCGTTTCATGGTGTCGACAAAAAGCTTGTGCGTTAGCGTTACGCCTTCATGCAAGGCTTTTAGAGCTGGCTCTTCCGATGGTGTAGCTTGCAGCGCACGCTCCAAATTATCGGCAACATCGAGCAGACTGCCGGCAAACTTTTCTAAGGCAAACTTATGCGCAGCAGTGACATCGCGCTCTGATCGACGCTGAATGTTTTGCACTTCGGCCTGAGTGCGCAGCTGCAAGTCTTTCAGCTGGCCTTCCAGTTCGGCGATGCGCGCAGTTTGAAAATCTACGCTGTCGTCGGCAAATTCAGGGATATCCATAGCTTGCGGCTGAGCATCTACTGCCTGCTCTGGAATGTCGTCGTGCTCTGGGGGCGTTTGCTCGCTCATAAAAACTCCTACTTAGGCAACTTCGTGAATGCTTACTCTAGTGGTGTCACGTATTGTTTTTTTCAAGGGCTGCGTGAAAATTCACCATCGCCGCATCGCAAGTCGCGCATGGCTGGCCTATCATTAAGTCATCGACTCAAGAGTTTCTCGCCATGCTGAGCCTGCTTAAAATCAGCCAATTTGCCATCGTGGAAAACCTCGAGCTGGAATTCAACTCGGGCTTTAGTGTCATTACAGGCGAGACCGGCGCGGGCAAATCCATCCTTATGGATGCCCTGGGCCTGTGCTTGGGCGATCGCGCCGATGGCTCAGTGGTTCGCGCTGGCGCCGAGCGCGCCGATGTCAGCGCCTTATTTCAAGTCGGCTACCTGCCTGAAGCATCGGCTTGGCTGGCGGAGCGCGAACTCGACGAAGGCGATGAATGCACGCTACGTCGCACCTTCAGCCGCGATGGCCGTTCGCGCGCCTATATTAATGGCCGGCCCGCCAACCTCAGCGACTTGCGCGCCATTGGCGAATGCCTGATTGATATTCATAGCCAACACGAGCACCAAACGCTTTTACGCAAAGATAGTCATCGCAGCATGCTCGATAGCTTCGCCAAGCTACAGACCGAGTCGAAGGCGCTGGCAGGTCACTTTTCGCATTGGCAAAATAGTGCCGCGAAGCTGGCCAAGGCCGAGCGCGCTGGCGCCGAACAAGCGGCGAGACTTGAGATTGTTGAGCATTTACTAACTGAGCTGGCGCAGCTTAATCTTGGCAAAGATGAGTATCCGCGCTTAGAGCAACGCCACGACACGCTCGCGCATATAGGCACCTTGCAGCTAGACGGCGAGCAGGCTTTAGCGTTAATTAGTGAGGGCGAGAACGATACCGCCAGCCGCTACTTACAGCGCGCCATTCGCAGCCTAGAGCCACACGCCCAGCGCGCTACGGCACTTGCGGAAGCCATCGATCTATTACGCAGTGCACAGATTCAGATTGAAGAGGCTAGCCCGTCGCTACGGCATTTCTTAGATGACCTAGAGGCCAGCCCAAATGAACTTGCTGAGCTCGAGCAGCGCCTCAGCCAATGTCATCAGCTAGCCCGAAAGCATCGCGCCAATCCTGAAGAACTACCGACTATTGCAGAGACACTCGCCACTGAGCGCGACGCCCTGCTGGAAGCAGCAGACTTGGCTCAGCTTGCCGAGCAGGCTCAGGCTGCTGAAGAGACGTATCGAAGTCATGCACAAGCCTTACGACTAGCGCGCAGCAAAGCCGCGACAAAATTTTGTGAAGATATTCAGCAATTTCTTGCCGGCCTTGGCATGAGTAACGCACGCCTTGAGCTCACCTTAACGCCGCTAGCCAAACCTGCCGCTTATGGCCTCGATGACATCGAGTTTCAATTTAGCGCCAACCCAGGTCAGCCACTGCGTGCATTGGCAAAGGTCGCATCAGGTGGCGAGCTTTCACGGCTTTCACTAGGCATACAAGTGGTGCACGCGCGCCATTCGCCCGTTCCCGTCATGGTCTTTGACGAGGTCGACGTTGGCATTGGTGGTGGCATTGCTGAAGTCGTCGGCCGACTTTTACGCGCACTCGGCGAGCATGCTCAAGTTTTCAGCATTACACACCAGCCACAAGTTGCCGCGCGCGGGCACCATCATTTGCGCGTAGAGAAGCGCGTTATCGACGGCACGACGCACAGCACTGTGGTGGCGTTAAACCAAGAGGAGCGCGTGGAGGAGATTGCGAGGATGTCTGGCGGCGTGACCATTACTGAGGAAACACGCGAGCACGCCAGAACCTTAATGGCCGACTAAGCAGCCATATCGGCGCTTAATCGGCCTTCTCTTCCTTAATACGGCGGACATAAAGCACGAGGCTATGATCAACCATCTCGTAGCCGCGAGCTTTCACCACCTCGCGTTGGCGACGCTCGATTTCTTGATCAAAAAACTCGATTACATCGCCAGTATCGACGCACACCATATGGTCGTGATGGTCGCCCTGACTCAACTCAAATACTGAGTGACCGCCTTCGAAGTTGTGACGCTCCACCATGCCTGCCGATTCAAACTGCGTCAGCACGCGATACACCGTGGCGAGACCAACATCCTCACCAGCAGCTAATAGTGCTTTGTAAACATCTTCGGCGCTCATGTGATGCACATCAGAGCTTTCTAGTAGCTCTAAAATCTTCACTCGCGGCATGGTTACTTTTAAGCCCGCTTTGCGAAGCTCATAACTAGTTCCTGACATGGTTCGTCTCTTAGCTATAGTTTGCCGTATGATAGCCCGAAGAGTCGCTGGGTGCGCCCATCGAATCATTAAGTTACCCATTAAGCTACAAGGATCACTCGGGTCATGCAAAAGAAGCTGCTGGCAATCGCACTCACCGCTGCCGTATTGAGCACCGCGGGCTGTAAAAATGTATTTAGCGCCTACCGCATCGATGTGGTGCAAGGGCAGGCAGTCACTAGCGAACAGGCTGATAAAGTCAAAAATGGCATGACGCCTGCGCAAGTTCGCTATGTGCTGGGCTCGCCTCTGATCACCGATACGCTTAACCCCACTCGCTGGGATTACGCATATCGCTTTATTCCTGGCACCTACGCCAAAGAAGCCGGCATTGATAAAGTCCCGCATCGCCGCCTAAGCGTATTCTTTAGCGATGGCGTGGTTGCGCGCATTGATCGCGAAGGTCAGCTACCAAGCTCCGCGCCTGCATTACCTGGCAGCAAGGATGGCGCTGTGCGCACCACGCAGTCAGGCCTAGAGTCTCAGCGCCCCGAAGAATAAATAACGTTGAAAACAAAAAAGCGCCTTCTGTTGGCGCTTTTTTTGCTTCGTATTGGCGACTTAAATAAGTTCTTAGCGCGTGAGTTTTGCTTTTTCAGCGCGGGCTTTTCGTGCCGCTTTCGGGTCGATGATCAACGGTCGATAAATCTCCACGCGATCACCTTCCTGCAAAATATGCGTGCTCGGCTCAGCCACCACCTTGCTCCACACACCCACAACAGGCAGCTCGGCACTTTGCAGCGCCGGACATGCCGCTCGCACTTCGTCGTCATTTAGTGCCTGCGCCAGTGTGCTGCCCTCAGGCACATCGCGCTGCCACAGCCACTGCCGCTCAACTTCGGCATAAGCAATTTCGATACGCATTAGATCAGCCCAACTAATGAGCCCACGCCGGCCAACAGTGTAATGGGCGCCACCCAGCGAATCGCTATTCGCCAGACATTGTAGGCCGCCTCACTAGGCAGGTTTAAGGCTTTGCGAGCATGGCTCATTTTCATTATCCAGCCAGCGTATATCGCCAGCACCAGCGCATTCACGGTCATCCACAACAACAGCACCAAGCTCAGCTGCTGCAGGCGAATTAGCCCTGCGGTGTACCATAAGATTTCAGCCAAACCAATGACGACGACTAGCACCACAAATAGTGCCGGCCACATCGCTAAACCGCGAGCACTTAATACCGCCAACCATGGCCGCGCCAAAGCGAGCAGCATCAACAAGCATGCGACAGCGGCAAGTAGCACTGCTGCTAAGCCGGGCAACATCAGGGAAATCAGCATGGCCATCGAGAAGACTACGCTAGCGCCCTGCAATAGCGGCTGCGGCGTTACATGCTGCTGCCATGGCCAACGCACCATCAGGCCAGCGCCACCAAGCAGTGCGCCGATGAGTAGCGCCGCAGACCAGCCGATACCGCCTGGCAGCGCCAAGCTAGAATCTAGCGGCCACACCTGTTCATGGCTCAGGCTATAAGCGCTAACGCCGGCTAGCAGCAACATGGGCAGTAGCCAATGCGTGAGATTAGCGCGACCGACATAGCGCAAAAGGCCAAGAAATACGGCAAAGGTTGTTAGTGCCGGCACCAACATTGCTGAAGACAGCCAGCCCGACTGATCATGCATCAGGCTTTGCACGGCGACAGTAGTAAATACTCCTGCCCATGTAGCTGTTAGCACCATGGCTAACAAGCCCGCAAACAAGCCGCTATAGGCAATAAATCGCCAGCCGCGAGCGGCATCGCTTTCGCGGGTTAGGTGCTGCATGCCGTCGACCAATGAACGCTTGCTGCGCACTGCCAATGCGCGCTCGGCCAGGGCTAATGGCCATGCCGCGAACACTGCCGACAGCGCCATATAGGGCAATTCGCCCCAAAGCACGCCGGCGCCGACAAGACCTGCCCATGCGAGTACGGCCATTGCCACGATAATGCTGCTGACAGCAGACTCGCTGGCGACAATCGAAGTTGAGTGGGGAGTGGTCACCGAGGTCATGAATTACTCTCTTTTTTAATCACTAAAAGGCGGCTCTAGCCGAAAAGACTATTTTCAGGATAGCCGCGCTGATACACAAGGCCACCATTGTGCCTATAATTGCCGCCTATGAGCCAAACTAAATCGTCCACCATCGCCCTCAACCGCCGCGCCCGCCACGAATTCTTCGTTGAAGAACGCTTCGAGGCAGGCTTAGTGCTTTTGGGATGGGAAGTAAAATCGCTGCGCGCAGGTAAATGTAACCTGACAGATGCCTATGTCTTGCTGAAAAATAACGAGGCCTGGGTCATTGGTGTGCATATTCAACCGCTGCTCGCCAGCTCAACGCACGTCGTCGCAGATCCTACGCGCACACGTAAATTGCTGCTGAAAGGCCGAGAGATTTCTCGACTTTTTGGTGAGGTTAAACAAAAAGGCCACACGTGCATCCCGCTAGCGATGTACTGGAGTGGCGGCCGCGCGAAAATTGAAATCGCCCTCGTGAAGGGCAAGCAGTTGCATGACAAGCGCGAGACTGAGAAAAACCGCGACTGGCAGCGTGAAAAAGCACGCGTTATGCGCAATCGCGGCTAAGATTTTTTAGCAATGTGCGGACAGAAAAAAGCCCAGCACTAGCTGGGCTTTTTTATTTGCGCTAGACCATCACACCGTTTTCATGAAAATCCCAATCAACCTACGCGTGGTGTTGGTGTAGGGAGGGAAGAACATTTTCGCCAACATGATGCGAGTACGAACCACGGCGCGTTCGTGTGAGAACGTTTTGAAGCCGAAATGACCATGCGCATTGCCCATGCCGGAGTTATTCACGCCACCAAATGGCAGGTTGCCGTGCAAAAACTGCACTACGCAATGGTTAATGCAGGCGCCGCCAGACGACGTATTTTGCATCACACGCTGAATCACCGCCTCATCTTTTGCCCAAACGTATAGCGCCAATGGCTTTTGATCGGCGTTGATGCGGGCAATGACATCGTCCAAATCACGATATTCAAAAATCGGTAGCAACGGCCCGAAAATCTCCTCGGTCATGATGGTCGAATCGGCGCTAATATTTTCCAGTAAAGTTGGCGAGATAAAGCAGTCAGCAGCATCGCTATGGCCGCCCGCCAGCACGCGCGCACCTTTGGCAACGGCATCATCGAGCAGGCCCTTGATACGCTGTGTGTGACGCTCGTTCACGATGCGCGCTAAGTGCTCACTTTGCTGCGGCTGCGCACTATAAACATCGTTTAAAACTTTCGTGCAGGCGGCCACGAAGTCAGCTTTAACGTCGGCATGTACATAGATGTGATCTGGCGCGATGCAGGTCTGGCCATTGTTAGTGAACTTAGCCCAGAGGATGTTTTTCGCCGCCAACGTTAAGTCCGCGCTGGAGTCGACGATTGTTGGCGACTTGCCACCTAGCTCAAGCGTGACGCTGGTCAAATGCTTCGCTGCGGCAGCCATCACCACCTTGCCAATCGCCGGCGAGCCGGTGAAGAAAATATGATCGAACGGTAGCTCAAGCAACGCTTGCGCTACTGGCGCATCGCCTTCAAACACAGTCACTTCTGCTGGATCAAAGACTTCACGGACGATTTTACTAATGATGGCAGCGGCTGCTGGTGTCATCTCAGACGGCTTAATGATTGCGGTGTTGCCAGCAGCGATTGCCGAAATGAGCGGGCCCAAACTCAAGTTCACTGGATAGTTCCAAGGCGATACGATCAAGCAGCGCCCTTTAGGCTCATACTGAATATAGCCTTTAGTGCCCATCATCATGCGCGATGGCCAAACGCCTTGCGGCTTCATCCAGCCTTTTAAGTTACGCAGAGCATCGTTGGCCTCGGCTACTACCGGCAAGATTTCAGTCAGCTCAACTTCGGTTGCTGGCTTGCGGAAGTCAGCAAAGCCGGCAGCGATAATATCGGCTTGATGAGCCAGTAAACTATCGCGCAGTTTACGAATTTTCTCGCGACGCTCGCCAAAAGTAGATTGACGCAGACGCAGTGCGGTAGCTCGCTGGGCATCAAAAGCTTGCTGAATGAGCGCGGTTTGCACCGGCATATTGTTTTCGGCTGTCATGGCGTATCCCTTTGTTTGCCCTACGCATTGCGTTATTGGCTTAGTGTTTTTCTTGAAATGGTTTGCTGCTTAATCTGTGCCGAGCTAAATGGAAATGTCTGCCAACGTTTCTCTGCATAGGCCTGCGTAAAATCTTTGTAATGCGGACTAGCTGGGTCCGTTGATTGCGAATAGGTAATGAACCCGGCCGCAATTGGATTACGCTGACTATCCCAAGTAACTGTTTGCAGATAGCTATTACCATACTCCACTGCATATCCGTCAGATGTCAGGTTTGCAGGATTAGTCGATATTACCGTGAAGGCGCCTGCCCCGCCACTGCCGCCAAATACTGGCAACACTGCATCGCCGTGAACACCAGAATGCTGGATTTCGCCCAATGGCCTATCGAATGGAATGCCTGTCGCTTTCACTGCCTCGATGGCATCGGCAAAGGCCATTTGCACCGTTAGCGCACTGGCATTGAGTGTATTCGGTGTGTTCACTGGATCACTACTGGAAAAGGGCACTGACCATAAATCGGTCAACGGTGTCGGTACTGGCAATGCAATTGGGAGCCCTAAAGGTGCTGCACTGGCAAGACGCCAGAACTCTCGCCAAATGTGGCCGCCAGCGGAAGCTAAGTTATCGCTGCCATCCCATGCTGCCAAAACAGCGCAAGCCGCTGCAACATCATCGCCATTGGCCGGACCACTACTACCCATTAGCCCTGGCTGAGTGCACAAGCTATCAACGACTGTTTTCCGTGCTAGTTCGGCAGAGTAAATCTGGCTAGACAAGGCCACATCTTGCAAGGTAGCGATATCGAAGCCTTTGCCAGGCCGGCCATCACTGCCATCCATGCGACGCTCAGCTTGCAGCAAACATAGCCGCGTGCGTAGAGTGCGCTCCGCATTTTCATCGCCAATGATGCGCGCGAAGCCAGTTAATGGCTGATCGGCGTTAGTTAACCAATAGCTATCGTTGCAGTTGGTGACATAGTCATCGCGGGTAAGGGTTGGAAGATTTTTTGCACCAAAAATACCAGGCGCCGGTGCATCATCATCAGTCAACCACTCACAAGATGAGCGACTGCCATCTAGCAGTGGCAAGCCCGCGGCGACCTGATCAATGACCAAACTTAATGGCAAGGCTTTGCAGCTCGCCACTAAGCTGTCGGGCACATTCGGCACCACAGTGACATCGCCATAATAAACTTTGCCGCCAGGGCCGCTAGCTACTGTATTTACCCATGGCACGCCGAGCTGCTGCGCTTGAGTTGCAATAAAATCATCAAGACTGGTGGCTTCGTTCCATCGGCCAAACTGATTAATTAATCGATCATTTTCTAAGTTCGCATCGCGCATGCTGTAAGCCAGCGCTGGAGTCCACGCCAAAACGGGCACACCAGAAGCACCAACAGTGATCATTGGACCGAAATGGCTTTTATACAGCGTGCGCTTACGCTCAGTAATTTGACCATCAGCGTTTTTAACTTGAATAGTTAGCGGCACTGCGGTGAGGTCTCGAATCTCGCCATCGTAAATATATTGCGTGGCGTTGAGCGGATTCAGCTTAAGTTCATACAGCGTGAAACGGTAGGCGGTGGAAACCGTGTGGCTCCAGGCGACGTTTTTATTGAAGCCTATGAGTACCGCTGGCACGCCATAAAGTGACGAACCCATGATGTCGAACTGGCCGGGAATGGTGTTGTGCGACATCCATAAGCGCTCAGTGCCGGACCACGGAAAGTGTGGGTTGCCGTAGACAATCGGATTACCGGTGGTACTGCCATCCTTGCCAAAGGCGTACATATTGCTGCCAAAGCGTTCGTGTTCTTGCAGGTCAGCAAAACCACCGGGGGCAGCAGCCAAGGCTTGCTGCTTTTGCGCTAACTCAGCGGCCGAGCCTGGCGCATAAGGTGTGGCTCGTAGCGGTGTTTCTATTTGCGCCACCGGCAGGCCTAAGCCGCTCAGCACATCTAACAATGGTGAGAGCAGATCTCCTAATGGGCCGAAGCCATTACTACCGCCGATGGGTAGCGGCAGGCTGTTTAAACCTGGCGGCTGAGCACTGGCAATTTCATTGACAAATACTGAGCTACTCGCCAACACCGATAGGCGTACAAAACGGCGATACATATCATCCACGGCAATGGGCTGTAGCCACTCACCCTCGGCACAGGCCAAATGGCGGCCGGGATGCTGCCCTGTCTTTAGCTCACTCATATAACGGTTAAATCCGACGGTCCAGCCTTTCACTAGTGTCTTAAAGCGCGGAATAGTTTTCGCCTCGGTGCGCTTTATTGCTGCCTCATCGGCAATGAACTTCCAAAAGAAATCACTAGACACATTGTCAGCTACGCTGCCATTGGCGCGAATAGAGTAGGTGCCGTCAGGGCCGAAATAGCGCGAGCGCTCACCACGAATGGTGACGAAGTCGTCCATCATGACGCAAAGATTGTCTTCAGCGAAGGCATAGCCTTGGCCATAGCCTAAGCTGCCAAAATCACGCGCGGTGATGTGAGGAATGCCCATTTCAGTTCGAACGATTTCGGCTGAGTATGAGCCCTCTCGTGCCGAGCTATTGCCAGCAGTGCTTGAGCTACCGCCGCAGGCCGATATAAGTGCTGCACCAAATACAATCGGCAAAATGGCCGAAATACGGGCAAGATTCATGATCAGCCTCATTTGTTATTATTATGTAACTACCGACAGTAATTCAGCCTTTAGCAGCGCGCAAGTAAAGACAGTTCAACTTACTCGTAGTATGCTAACTGCGCTCTGGGGATGACATGGCTTCGACGTTGGTTATGAAGCCCGCAGGTGCATGCGGAGAGTGAGTTGCCTCTCCTAAATCAACTTCTCAAACAAATAGTCGCAAACGACGAAAACTACGCACTAGCCGCTTAAATCCGGCTTATGACCAAGCTTGCATGCCGATATGCGGGGGCGGTCAGCGCAAAAAATATCGGATCGCTACATGACTTGCCGCGCGTCATGATGCTAAAACCCAGTGGATCGCTTGCCGCACCCTGTCTCTCGGGCCGCGCTGAGTTAAAACAATTGAGAAGACTAAGCATGTAGATCCGAGGGTAGAGTGCTGACGGACGCGGGTTCGATCCCCGCCATCTCCACCAAACATAGTAAGGGCCCTTGAACCACAGGGGCCTGATACTAATCAAAGGGTTATAGGCAAGATGCCACATGTGGATGCTACACAGACTAAGGATAACCTCCCAGTGTGTGAGTTCCTCATACGGCGTAATGGCCGCTACTCTATTCGACGTAGAATCCCTCAAGACCTCGTTGCCCACTACGGCAAAGCTGAAATCACAAAAGCTCTCGGAACATCCGACCCAAAGGTTGCGGCTCAGCTATGCCGTACGGAGGCAGTTCGACTCGACCAAGAGTGGGACGCTATCAGAGCTACAACCTTCCCTAGCCCTTGCTTACCTTCCACTTCTCCAGCCCCGCTAGCGACTCCCGAAACCGACACTACAGTCAGAGCCAGCCAAATACTGGCAGCCCTGAGAGCCCAGCGTGCTCAAGCTAGCGCCCAAGGCTATCAGGCCCTTCAGGAGTGGTCTGAGAAGCAGACATTCGCCATGCAAGTTGACAACGAAGTACTGCAAGGAGGATTTGAGCCCGTGTATGGCTCCGTAGCCGAGCATGAGGCCGCTAGAAACGCTCGTCGAGCGCTTCTTACAGGCGAGAACGCAATGCTGCTTCATGAGCAGCCACACAGCCCCGTTGCAAGGTCGCTCACACCCATAGCCACCGTCATCGGACTCTGGGAGAAAGAAAAGCCCCGCCAGCAACGGACGATGGATGCTAAACGCACCGAGATACAGCGTTATTCCACTATGACTGGCATTGAGCACATAGAAAGTATCACTAAAGCCAACGTTCGTGCCTTCCGCGACCAGATGCTCGCAGCAGGGTTCTCACCGAAGAACACTAACAAGTACCTTGATTCTCTGCGCGCACTTCTGAACTTTGCTGTTAGCGAAGACTTGATCCCCGCCAACACAGCGAACGGGGTTAAGGCCAGCGTCTCTAACGCTGAGGACGAGCTCCGCAAGCCCTTCCCGTTAGACGTGTTAAACGCAGTTTTCGCCAGCTCTATTTACGCCGCCAATGCCCGACCCGCGGGTGGTGCTGGTGAAGCTGCATACTGGTTGCCACTGCTTGGGCTTTTCACAGGTGCTCGCCTTGAGGAAATTGGCCAGCTACACCCCAATGATGTTTACGAAGAAAGCGCACCAGACCACTCACTGACAGCATGGGTAATTCGCATTACTGACGGTGAGGGCCAGTCGCTTAAGAACATTACTAGCCGCAGGCGCATACCAGTACACCAAATGCTTATAGACCTAGGCTTTATTGAGTACGTCACAGCAGCCAAAGCCGAAGGCCGCCATCGGATCTTCGACCAGCTCAAGAAGAACAAGTACGGAAAACATACGGCGGCTTGGTCTCAGTGGTTTAGCCGCCAGCTTCGTCGGACACTCAACATCACAGATACAGGCTTAGTATTTCACTCCTTCCGCCATACCTTCAAAGACTACTGTCGCGCCATGGAGATTCCCGAGGATGTGCATGACGCCATCACGGGCCACACCAATGACAGCATCGCTAGGAAGTACGGGGGCAACTATCCGCTGCTCCCGTTAGTCAACGCCATGGCAAAGTATCAAGTCTCGGGACTAGAGCTAGCCTATCCTGAACAGCCAAGGACTAAGTAGTTACTCAACATAGCAACAACAAAAGCTTACTTAAGCTGCTGATTTACCTAGCTATCATAGGACTACACGCAACTAAGGCTCATGGAGTACGCAATGGATGGCACGTTGATAGTAGGGTTTATAGGCTTTGCCTCAGGAACATTTATTGGCGGCCTCATGGCTAAGAGCAGGGCTAAAAGCATGGTCGCCGATACAGTGACACGCTTACTTGTACATGGCACAGAAGTGGTAGCTACCCATCTTGCAAAGGCTAACGGCGGCACAGTTGACTCGCACCGAAAAGATGCCGCCAGCCTGATGCTTAAGTCGTCTATCGACATGAACAATCGCCTTGATGAGGATATTAGGACTCGGAATATCAAGCGACTTTGATCATCTAGCCTCGCACAACAAGACACAGACTCTATTAATTGGGACAAGCACTTAATTCGCCTGAAGCTTGATCAAGGATGAAGCATGAAAGTAACAGCGATACTTGTAGCACTAATGCTATTCATTAGCCCTGCGGCCCAAGCTGCTGATGTGTATCCAACAATAATGGCTATGCTGAAAGACGCTCGCAATGCTGCGGATAACAACCAAGTGGATGCCTTGATTGTCCAGATGGCACTGCGGGATGGTCGATATCAAAAGGGGCAGTTCTGTACTATGGTTCGAAGCCATAACAGTCTAGGACGCAAACTTACCGATATGGCCATCTGGATGCGTGAGAATAAAGCCGCGTTCCATAAGCTTCCGTCAAAACAGCGTGAGTCAGCAATCAAACGGGCCGATGCCTTGAGTCAGGTTGTGTTATTGACTGGCCAAGTTGAATACCAGATCGGAGATCAGTTAAAACGAATTGGTAAGGACTTTGCCAACATAGGTTGCGAAGCTAAGTAGTTGGCGCTTAAAAATACCTGACTTATGCGAGAGGGCACTACACCAAGCTCCCTGATAGCTCTGCCCCCCGTACCCCTCCCGCCTATACCTTAAGGGTTTCTACAAGCTCTCTGAGGACGCCCTGAGGCTCACCAAGACGAGGGGTCGCCACGTATGCCTTGCCTATCCCTGAAATCTGCAGCCAAGAGGCTTAGAGGCACTCACAGATGGCATTACGTAGGCTGTGTAGCCTAAGCCCAGTGAGCAGCATGTTCGTCAGATGCCCCTCAAGGGTATACCTAAGCGGAACAGCTATCTTTATCAATTAGGCATTCCTTTAGGGTTGACTGTATCTACGGACAGGCATACTGTACGGGATGCACCCTTGAGGAATAAATCATGGCAACCATCTTCTACGCCCGTGTTTCAACATCAGACCAGACAGTTCAGCACCAGCAGCGGCAAGCTGAGGAGGCTGGCTATACCTTTGACAAAGTTTTCGTGGACGACGGGGAGTCAGGCGTAAACAAGAAGCTGGCGGACAGGCCCGCAGGCAAGGAGCTACTAAGCTACTTACGCACTGGTGACACGCTGGTAGTTCGATGGATAGACCGCTTAGGGCGTAACTACGAAGACGTGACCTCGAACATACGTGAACTACTTGGGCGCGGTGTAGTTATCAAGACCATTATCAACAGCATGGTCTTTGATGGAGCTACGACTGACCCTATGCAGAAAGCCATCAGGGACGCGCTAGTGGGCTTTATGTCTGCTATGGCGCAGTCGCAAGGGGAGGCAACCAAAGTGGCTCAGATGGCTGGTATAGCTCATGCCAAGATGTATGCCGGAGAGGCCAAGTACAAAGGCCGGAAGCCTGCTTATAACCGTGAGCAGCTTAACGCGGTACTCAATGGCTTGGCCCAAGGCTTAGGAGCCATGGAGCTGGCCAATCAGCTTGGCCTATCACGCTCTACGGTCTATCGCATCAAGGACAACCCTGTGGCAGCGGAGAAAGTGTTAGCGACTTGGGGTGTCTAGGCTAGCTGAAGCCTTGGGCTATTTGTTGAATTGGTACGCTTACACACAAGTAGCCTAAATAATGCTTGGCAGCGGCGGTGTAAATCAGAGATAGTTTTAAAACATGAGCTGCGTAGCCCACTCTACGCTACAACCTCAATACTACTGGTCAAGTGCTTCGGCAGGGCTCGGTACAACCACCATACCTTCATACAAAACAATCACTCCGCTTGGCTAACAAGGCCGCTGGCAGCGAATAGTTAACGCACGCCAACTAGCTTCGCGGAGCAAGTCGTACGGAAAGTATTGCCTGTGTTTTGTACCAAAATCCCTATTACTACCTAAAGGTAGTTGGAGCCGCCATGTGTTCTAAAGAAGTAAGCCAAGTAACTGATGACCTCAGCTCTCCGTTCGTGTTCAACGAGAACATCCGCCTAGCAATCAAAGAGCAGCCGCAAAACATCCCTATAATTAGCGCTAAAGAGCAATACGCAGCTACGGCTGTAGTTCAGCGACAGGTATCGGCAGTCATGGATCGTGCTGCCACGGATGCGTTCAATGATTATGTTCGTAGAGTGCCAGCGGCAGCTAACTTAAAGGTTAGGCCGAGTAATCTTGCGTACAAGCCAAACCCCGACAAATACAAAGTAGTAATTCCCGGGATTATGGACAGGCTACTAAAGCCTGATTGGGCGACAAAAACTCAGATTGCCATTGCTGACAGCGTAACCACGGATACTGGGGTTAACGTCAACAAGAATGTCTGGCGCTCACCTTTGCCAGCTAAAGCACTGACGCGCTTTAAGGATAGACTGTCTGTGTCCATGATCCGCCATCTGGAAGTAAACCTAACAGGCTGCAAGACCTTGGCAGACATCAAGGCCTCGATGAAAGCAGCTATTGTTGCAGCGGAGAGTGACCAGACAGTTACCGTTAAACTCCAACTCACACCCACTCACCTTGTGATCGGAAGAGCTAGCTACCCGCTGACGATTCGTAATGGCAAGAACGCATACAGGACTAGGATAGATGGTAAGCAGCGGTGGATAGATGTTGATGCGTTGCAGTACTTGATAAGTAAGTCCACGGCTAAGGCTTAAAGCCTCTATGCCTGCCCTAATAGGCTAAACGGACGATAGATTGGCCCTTCTAGTATTGTAAGTACTTATGATTGCCGTAAGCTTTTAAGTTATAGACATGCTTCTAATGTGGGTCAGCCTAGCTATATTGACCACACTAAGCCCTAGAGTATTCGTATGATTAAGACACTAGCAGTAATAGCCTTTGGAGTTGCTGTATCAGGTTGCGCTACAACGCTTAATCCGGCAGCTGAAAGCGTTCGTCTGATTACCGCCGATCAAAGGCCAGCTTGTGAGTCCTTAGGCATTGTTAGTACTGACCAACAGCTAGGTCTTAACAAGGCATCCAACTCAATGAATAAGGCCGTGAACGAAGTTTCTCGCAGAGGTGGTAACGGCATATTCATCATCTCCACCGGCAAGAGTGGCTTCGATGGGCAGTCGGTTACTGCCGAAGCACTTCGTTGTAAGTAATGTAATAGCATAAGCCTAAGGCCGCCTCGTAGCGCGGTTAAACCCATGTGTTAGGACGTATATTACGATGCGGCTGTTCAAGTATCTTCCGAAAGAGTATTTAAAAGCCTTCTTTAGGACTGGCTCGCTCAAGCTAGGGACCCTGTATGAGTACCGTAAGGTTGAAGTGTACGGGACGGTAATTGGAGATCAGGACGAAGGGCTGCACAAGACAGAGCTTTTTCTTCCCGGAGGTGGCGAGATAGAACTTGCATCTGCAAGTCCTGAGGCGGACTTTTTTAGAAAGCACGTACTTCGTCCCGATCAGCAAGATTCAA
>JAGPVX010000037.1 GCA_018066805.1 Paraperlucidibaca sp.
TGCTCGCGCTTGGCAAAATCTGAGAGCACATCACGCACAGCATCAGGCAGTGTTTCGCCATAGCCAAACCAGCGAGTTTTCTCCAGCACTACACAAGTTAATAGACCGGCAACCAATACCGGCATAGTCACTGGCGCCATAACTAGGAAGAAGGTAATAAAGTCCCAGCCCACAACCTTGGCAATCAATAAGTTTTGCGGCTCGCCAACCATGGTGCAAACACCGCCCAGCGCAGTACCCACTGCCGCATGCATCAGCAAGCTGCGCAGAAAGCCGCGAAAACGTTTGAGGTCACTCCGGTGTAGCTCCACTTCAGCGTCGTCGCTGGAGTCGTGGAGCTCATGCTCTTGTTGCGATGTTTTGCCAGAAGCCACGCGGTGATAGACGCCATAAAAACCGACCGCCACGCTGATAATCACAGCGGTCACGGTGAGTGCATCCAAAAATGCCGACAGCAAAGCTGCGACCAAACTAAACATCAGCGACAAAAGCACCTTCGAGCGCACTTCAACCAAGAGCTTAGTAAACATCACAAGCAATAAGTCGCGCATGAAGTAAATGCCCGCCACCATGAACATCAGCAGCAAGATGACCGGCAGGTTATGCGACACCTCTGCATACACGGTGTCGGAGGTCGTCATCCCAATCAGCACCGACTCAATAGCCAGTAGCCCACCAGGCTGCAATGGATAACATTTCAGCGCCATCGCTAGCGTAAAAATAAACTCAGCGACAATTATCCAACCCGTTATATAGGTGCCAAGTGCCCACATGAGTACCGGGTTAATCGCTAAAAAAGTGAGAATGGTCCATTTATACCAAAGTGGCGAGTGACCTAAAAAGTTACGCATTAAGGCGTGAGTAAATGGCTTGGACATGATGGTTCTCTTATTGTTTGAGCGCTAACGATTACGCAAGCTTTCGCGCCACCGCAAAGTGACCCTGAGCGAGGGCTCCGTTGGCGGCATGGAAAACTAGCACGACTTGGGTGCTAACGGCAGGGCAAAAAACCTATCCACAAGAACTGTGCTCAAAATACTTGCTATGCACACCTGTAATGGCACACTTTAGCAACTGCCTTTTCAGAGCCCAACTATGATTTCTTTTCTGCCACGCCCGCTTCATGGCCTCATTATGGCCATTCTGTTGCTCACCAATACTGTGTTCTGGGTGTCGCAGCTCTATATTTTGGTGATACTGAAGCTCATTCTGCCCATCAAATCCGTGCGTCTAGTGATCTCGGATGTCATGTCTTTACTCGCACAAACATGGGCCGCCTGTAATAGCCAGATCGCCAACCACCTCATGCGCATCGACTGGGACATTCGCCTACCCGCCAATCTCAATCGCCGCGGCCAGTATCTGGCCTGCGCCAACCATCAATCCTGGAATGACATTTTTGTCTTGATGCGCGCCTTTGGCTATAAAGCCCCATTCTTTAAGTTTTTTTTAAAGCAGGAGCTGATATGGGTACCACTCTTGGGCCTAGCTTGGTGGGGCTTGGACTATCCATTTATGAAGCGCCACACGCGCGATCAGCTCGCTAAAAATCCAGCCCTTAAAGGTAAGGACATGGAAACTACGCGACGAGCTTGCGAGAAGTTCAAAGACTTACCCGTGATGGTATTGAATTTTTTAGAAGGTACGCGCTTCACCGAGAAAAAACATGCCGCCCAGAGCTCACCATACCAACACTTATTGAAACCTAAGTCAGGTGGCTTTGCCTTTGCTACATCGGCTTTTGGCGAACGCCTTAACGCCCTACTAGACATCACGATTGTTTATCCTGATGGCTCTGTGGGTTTTTGGGAGTTTCTCTGCGGTGATGTGCGACGCGTAATCGTTGATGTTCGTGAAATCACTATCCCTAGCGAGTTTTACGACGGTGACTACGAGTCTGATGCCCAGTTTCGTGGTCGCTATCATCGTTGGATAGCATCACTCTGGGCAGAGAAAGACGCGAGGATCAGCGCGCTTTTAGAAAGTTCCACACGCTAAACACTCGCTTTTTGCCTTATTGCTCGTCGGCGACAGAGTCGTCGATGGGCTTCTCTTGCTGAATACGTTGATAGATCTCTTCGCGATGCACAGCGACATCCTTCGGTGCATTTACGCCAATACGGACTTGGTTGCCCTTAACGCCGAGCACGGTCACGGTGACCTCGTCACCGACCATGAGGGTCTCACCCACTCGTCTTGTTAAAATTAACATGTTCACCACTCCAAAGTGTTGGCCTAGTGCACAAACATAGGCCATGAATATTTGGCTGCGAGGGGTAACGCCTCAATTGTAATATCTTGGGGACACTCCCTCGCCCAGTGACACAACTCGCAAAGCCATTTACAGACACGTAGCTTAAGGCGCTGGCGCGTCTAAATCAAAGGCCGAATGCAAAGAGCGTACGGCCAGTTCCAAATATTTTTCGTCAATTACCACGGCAATTTTAATTTCCGAGGTCGAAATCATTTGGATATTGATATTTTCTTTCGCTAGCACTGAAAACATTTTGCTAGCCACGCCAGCGTGCGAGCGCATGCCAACACCCACTAATGACACTTTAGCGATATTGCCATTTGCCACGATCTCACGTGCTGAAACGTCTTTCGCGACTTTTTCGAGCACAGCCATGGCTTTTTTCAAGTCGCCATGCGCCACGGTAAAGGTGAAATCGGTGCTGCCATCAGCTGATACGTTCTGCAAAATCATGTCGATTTCGATATTTGCATCGCCAATTGGGCTCAAAATGCGTGAAGCAATCCCTGGGGTATCGGGCACACCGCGCACGGTAAGTTTGGCTTCATCGCGGTTAAAGGCAATCCCGGAAATGACGGGCTTTTCCATATCGTCCTCTGCATGATCAACTGTAATTAAAGTTCCTTCGCCTTCGCCAAAGCTCGACAAAACGCGCAAGGGAACATTGTATTTGCCGGCAAACTCAACGGCACGGATTTGTAACACTTTCGAGCCCTGCGAGGCCATCTCCAACATTTCCTCAAAGGTCACGGTGGTGAGGCGGCGCGCTTGTGGCACCACGCGAGGGTCGGTGGTGTAAACACCATCAACATCGGTATAAATCTGACATTCGTCGGCGCCTAAAGCAGCCGCTAATGCCACACCAGTTGTGTCTGAACCGCCACGCCCTAAGGTGGTGATATTGCCATCGGCATCAACACCTTGGAAACCGGCGACAACAACAACACGACCGGCATCAAGATCAGCGCGGATGCGCGCGTCGTCAATCGCTTCAATGCGCGCTTTCGTATGGGCGCTATCAGTTCGGATTGCCACTTGCGTGCCAGTATATGATCTAGCGTCGATACCACGCTTGATCAGCGCCATCGCCAATAAAGCGATAGTGACTTGCTCGCCAGTGGAGAGCATGACATCCATTTCGCGCGGTGTTGGCTCGTCGGTAATGGCTTTCGCTAAAGCGATCAGGCGATTAGTTTCGCCACTCATTGCCGACAATACGACTACTACCTGATGGCCTTGGTCATGCCAACGCTTCACACGATCGGCAACTGCCTCAATGCGCTCAGGGTTGGCTACCGATGTACCACCATACTTTTGTACCATTATTCCCATAGTATTTCTCTCATCGTCTCAACTGACCGCTTATGCAAACGGCCAGGTATTGCTAAATTAAGTGCTCGCTTAGGCCTTAATGCTAGAGCTCAATTGTGCCTCTACAAACGCTGCTAATGAGCTTAAAGCACTGTCTAGATGCTCGGGTTGTGTGCCACCGGCCATTGCCATATCGGGGCGCCCACCACCCTTTCCGCCAACTTGCTGCGCGACATAGCTGACCACATCGCCGGCTTTAATTCGCGCGGTTAGTGGCTTGCTCACCATGGCTACTAAGCTAACTTTGTCATCGACAACGCTGGCCAGCAATACTACGGCATCACCTAGCTGATTACGCAGGCGCTCGGCATTTTCACGTAAAGCCTTAGCATCAACGCCATCGAGTCGAGCGGCCAATAAAGGCACACCGGCTATCGTTGTCGCTTGCTTGGCTAAATCGGCACCAGCAGCTGCAGCCATTTTTGACTTTAATTGATCAATGCCTTTTTCCAATTCACGCTGACGATCAAGTAGCTGCTGCACTTTTGCTGTAACTGAGTCGCGATTGGCTTTAACTAAGCTCGAAAGCTCCGACAGCGTTTGCTCGCCTTGATTTAGCCATGCTAAAGCACCTAAGCCAGTACGCGCTTCAATCCGACGTACACCGGCCGCCACACCCGACTCACTGGTAATGCGTAAAACGCCGATATCGCCAGTACGCTTAACGTGCGTGCCACCACAAAGCTCAACCGAAAAATTGGCCTCACCCATGCTCAATACACGCACGACATCGCCATATTTTTCGCCAAATAATGCCATTGCGCCGCGAGTGCGCGCGGTATCGATATCGGTCAACTCGGTTTGCACCGCGGTATTACCTAAGACTTGACCATTAACCCTAGACTCCAACGCACGCAGCTGCTCTGGGCTTACGGCCTCGGAGTGCGAGAAATCAAAGCGTAAATAGTCAGCGGTTACCAAAGAACCCTTTTGCTGCACATGATCGCCGAGTAGCTCGCGAAGAGCGGCATGCAGCAAGTGTGTGGCTGAGTGGTTACGTGCAGTTGAGCGCCGGATATCGCTGTTTACTTCTGCTTCGGCTGGCTGGCCTTCTTTCAATACACCTTCGCTAACAATGGCTTGATGCACATGATGTGAACCACTTTTTTGCGTATCGCTGATGTCTACACGTAAGCCATGGGCCTGAAGTGTTCCGGAATCACCGATTTGACCGCCAGACTCTGCGTAAAATGGCGTTTTATCTAAAATGATAGCTACTTTATCGCCGACGTTAGCTTCATTTATGCGCTGGCCATCGCGATAGATGGCTCGAACAAGCACTGTGCTTGCAGCGTGTTCATAGCCAATAAATTGCGTGGCGCCATCGAGCGTAATGACAGCGTTATAGTCGACATCGAAGCGTGAGCTAGCGCGGGCGCGCTCGCGCTGGGCCTGCATTTCTTGCTCAAAGCCATCCATGTCGAGGCTTAGGTCGCGCTCGCGAGCGATGTCTGCTGTTAAGTCGACCGGAAAGCCGTAGGTATCATAGAGGCGAAACACTGTGGCACCTGGGATTTCCGTGCCTACTAAGTCAGCCAAATCAGCATCTAAAATGCGTAAGCCCTGCGTTAATGTGCGGGCAAATTGCTCTTCTTCTGCTAGCAACACACGGGCTATTTCGTCTTGTTGCGCTTTCAACTGAGGGTAAGCAGCACCCATCTCCCCCGCTAAAGCAGACACAATGCGTGAGAAAAACGGGCCTTCGGCGCCTAATTTATTGCCATGGCGGCAGGCGCGACGAATGATGCGGCGCAAGACATAGCCGCGACCTTCGTTTGATGGCAACACACCATCGGCCACTAAAAATGCGCATGAGCGAATATGGTCCGCAACCACTTTTAATGATGATTGATTAGTGTTTTCGCAGCCAATTGCGTTGGCCGAAGCACTTAATAGTGATTGAAACAGGTCAATCTCGTAGTTTGCATGCACATGCTGCATAACCGCTGAAATACGCTCCAAGCCCATGCCGGTGTCGACGCTGGGCGCCGGCAAAAGATGCATGACACCATCGGCGGTGCGGTTAAATTGCATAAAGACGTTATTCCAGATCTCGATGAAGCGATCGCCATCTTCATCGGGCGAGCCTGGTGGGCCACCTGGAATATCAGTGCCGTGATCATAGAAAATCTCACTGCAGGGGCCGCATGGACCCGTATCACCCATGGCCCAGAAGTTATCTGAGGCATAAGGCGCGCCCTTGTTATCACCAATGCGAATGATGCGCTCAGCTGGAACGCCAATCTCATTCTGCCAAATAGCATAGGCTTCATCGTCGCTGGCGTAGACCGTAACGGTGAGCTTATCTTTTGAAATATTCAGCCAGTCAGCAGAGGTGAGAAACTCCCATGCGTAGTGGATGGCTTCGCGCTTGAAATAGTCACCGAAGCTGAAGTTACCGAGCATTTCGAAAAATGTGTGGTGGCGCGCGGTGTAGCCGACATTTTCTAAATCATTATGTTTGCCGCCAGCTCGCACGCACTTTTGCGAGGAAACTGCACGGGTATAGCTGCGCTTATCAATGCCTAAAAAGCACTCTTTAAACTGGTTCATACCGGCATTGGTAAATAACAAAGTCGGGTCATCTGCTGGCACCAAAGAGCTTGATGCCACACGGGTATGCCCTTTTTGCTCAAAAAATCGCAAGAATGCTTCGCGAATATCAGCGCTTTTCATCTACCGCTCCGAACCAGTCAATGACAACAATACCTATCTCTACTTACGAAAATAGGCAAATACGTTATCGCAAATAACCCGCAATTATAGCGCGAGTTCGCAACTGTTCGCAGCTAATCCGACGTTTGAGGCCTACTTAGAGCTAAATTAATTTGATTTGAGAGACTTCATAGCTTCAATTGCCTGCGCCAAACTGAAGCCACGATATTGCAGAAAACGTACGCGTTTGGCTTGAGCCTTGGGGTCGTCGATTGGTGTGTCGCCAAAACGACGCTGCAGCAGTGTGGCCGCCTCTTTTACCCAATCGAGGCTCTCTGTTTGCTCATCCAAGGCCGGATGCTCAGCAGCCAAGCCCTTTTGCTGCAAACGCTGAGCAATGGCTCGACGACCACGGCCGCGCTGCAACTGACCGCGCACGATGCCTTCTGCACAACGGTCATCATCTTGTAAGCCGTAATCTACAAGTTTAGCCAGCGATTGCTCAGCCAACTCACTCGTTACGCCTAGCTGCGACAGCTTTGCTTTGAGCTCATGCTGCGTGTGCTCGCGGCGTGTTTGCCAAGCAAGTAGGCGACTCCAGACTTGCTCAGCGCTAAGCGGCTCATCAATTGCTGACTTGCCACCGCGCCGAAATCCGAAGCCTGCCACCACTAATCGCCTTAAAGGTCGGCTAGCTCTAGCGCATCCGGCTCATCTACATCATCGGGCAATGCCCCAACTGGACCAATGAGCTGATCACGGATCTGATCTTCAATCTCTTTGGTGATTTTGGGATTTTCATTTAAGAAATTGCAGGCATTGCTTTTGCCTTGACCAATTTTATTGCCCTGATAGGCATACCAAGCGCCAGCTTTATCGATCAGCCCAAGCTTCACGCCTAGGTCAACAATTTCGCCTTGGCGGTTAATACCCTGGCCATAGAGAATCTGGAATTCAGCCTGCTTAAAGGGTGGTGCCACTTTGTTTTTGACCACCTTCACACGAGTTTCAGAACCAACAATCTCTTCACCTTCTTTCACTGCGCCAATACGGCGAATATCCAAGCGTACCGAAGCATAGAACTTCAACGCATTGCCGCCGGTAGTGGTTTCTGGGCTGCCAAACATAACGCCAATTTTCATACGAATTTGGTTAATGAAGATAACCAAACAGTTAGAGCGCTTGATGTTGCCGGTGATTTTACGCAGCGCCTGCGACATCAAACGAGCTTGCAGACCGACGTGTGTATCGCCCATTTCGCCTTCAATTTCAGCGCGAGGTGTTAATGCAGCCACTGAGTCAATGACGATGATGTCGACTGAGTTAGAGCGCACCAACATATCGGCAATTTCCAATGCCTGCTCGCCGGTATCTGGTTGTGATACCAGTAAATTCTCAATATCTACACCTAACTTGCCAGCGTATTGCGGGTCGAGAGCATGCTCGGCATCGATAAATGCAGCGGTACCACCAGCACGCTGACAGGCCGCAATGACTTGCAATGTGAGCGTAGTTTTACCCGATGACTCTGGGCCATAAATTTCAACAATACGGCCTTTCGGTAAACCACCAATGCCTAGGGCAATATCTAAGCCCAGCGAACCGGTAGAAATGGCAGGGATGGCACCACTCGCCGGTTGATCGCCCAAGCGCATCACTGAACCTTTGCCAAATTGCTTTTCAATCTGAGCTAGTGCTGCACCCAACGCTTTTTGTTTATTGTCATTCATAAGGCTCAACCCTCGCACTTAACGCGCATTGAAAAATGTGTGAAGCAGCGACCATACGTCACTGCTGTCCTTTCGTACAGTATTATGGCACAGGGGCATGCCCTGCGCTAGCCAACAGCAATGTATTTAATTGACTCAATGCCCGATAGACGGTTTGACAGCGCACCACTGCACGCGAAGCTGGCCAGTAACTATGCTCAGCCACTGTGCCCTGCGGCCCTGCCCAAGCCATCCAAACCAAACCAACTGGCTTTTCGGGCATGCCACCACTAGGGCCTGCGACGCCGCTAACCGCGACCGCCCACGATGCGCCAGATGCCTGTCGAGCGCCTTCAGCCATTGCACGAACGACCGCCTCACTAACAGCGCCATGCTGAGCAATAAGCTCTGCTGGCACGCCGACGAGCTGAGTCTTCGCGGCATTGCTGTATGTCACCCAGCCCATATCGAACCACGCCGAGCTGCCTGCAACCTCAGTAATGGCCTGCGCAATACCGCCGCCAGTACAAGATTCGACGGTGCTCACACGCAAGCCATGCGTCAGTAATGTTGCACCTAGCACATGAGCAGCAGCAATGATGAGCGTGTTATCTCCTTCATCGATAGCGGCATAAGGGCTGATCAAATAAGACATTTAAGCTCCAAAACAGTATGCTCGAAGACATGCTTTTTCTGCTGTCTCTGCCTCAGTGTAGACGTCATTTTGCACTGTCGCGATGTCCAACCGAGGTTTTTTATATGCTTAATTTCAGCTACCGCAACCCCGTTAAAGTTCTTTTTGGCGCTGGCATGATTGCCCAAATGAGCAAGGAAGTGCCCGCCAATGCTCGCGTGCTAGTGACTTACGGCGGCGGTAGCGTGAAAACTACCGGCACGCTAGATGAAGTCAAAGCAGCGCTGGGCGATCGCCATATTATCGAGTTCGGCGGAATCGAACCCAACCCCAGTTTTGAGACCTTAATGCAGGCCGTTGAGCTTGGCCGCAGCGAACAAGCAGACTATATCGTCGCTGTCGGCGGCGGCTCGGTCATGGACGGCAGCAAATTCATCGCCGCCGCCATTCATCACGATGGCGAAACCATGGACATCTTAACCAGTCGTGGCCGCTCGGTTAAGCAAGCGCTCCCACTTGGTGTGGTCGTCACACTAGCTGCCACTGGCTCCGAGACCAATAACGGCGCGGTGGTCACCATTCGCGCCACGCATAGCAAAATGGCCTTTAGCAGCCCGCTACTGTTTCCACAATTCGCTGTCATGGATCCAAGCAAAACCCTAACGCTGCCGAAGCGCCAAGTTGGCAACGGCGTAGTCGATGCTTTCGTCCATGTTGTTGAGCAATATCTGACTTACCCCGTCGATGGCAAAATTCAAGATCGTTTCGCCGAGGGCATTTTGCTTACGCTCATCGAGGATGGCCCACGTGCATTTAGCGAGCCCGACAATGTCGATGTACGCGCCAACCTGATGTGGGCCGCCAGCCAAGCCTTGAATGGCCTAATTGGTGCTGGTGTGCCGCAGGACTGGTCGACGCATATGATCGGCCACGAACTCACCGCACTGCACGGCCTCGATCACGCGCAAACTCTGGCGGTAGTGCTGCCGGCCATGCTCGACATCCAGCGCGAAGCCAAGCAAGACAAATTGGTGCAGTACGCCGAACGCATTTGGGGCATCAACTTTGGTACGCCAAATGAGCGCATCAGTGCCGCCATTGAGCGCACCCGAGAGTTTTTCGAACGCCTAGGCGTGGGCACCACACTTAGTGCTTATGGCCTTGGCGAGCAGCACATCGACACCATTATTGAGCAGCTAAAAGCGCACGGCATGGTCAAGCTCGGTGAGCGTCAAACCATCACGCCTGAGGTTAGCCGCAAGGTCTTAGAGGCCGCGCTGTAATGGCCAGTTTTAATTTCGAAACCAGCCCTCGCATTGTTTGCGAGCAAGGCAGTGCAGCACGAATTGGTGAGCTAGCGAAGGGCTTAGGCGCCAGCCATGTGTTTATCGTCACCGATGCGTTTTTGCACAATAGCGGACTAACAAAGTCGCTACTCGCAGGCCTTGAGGCTGAAAAGTTAAAGCACACTTTATATACCGATGTGTTGGCCGATCCACCCGAGGCTAGCGTGCAAGCAGCGGTAGCTCAAGCTATCGCCAGTGGGGCCGATGCAGTGATTGGCTTTGGCGGTGGCAGTGCCATGGATACGGCGAAATTAGTGGCGCTGTTAGTGCGCACACCGCAAGACATCCCAAGCATTTATGGCGTCGATATCGCACGAGGCCCGCGCCTGCCATTAATCCAAGTGCCGACTACGGCGGGCACAGGCTCGGAAGTCACGCCAATTAGCATTCTCACAACGCCTACTGATGAGAAAAAAGGCGTTGTTTCAAGCGCTCTCTACCCCGATATTGCTGTGCTCGACAGCACGCTTACGCTAGGCCTGCCGCCAGCCATCACCGCTGCGACCGGCATTGACGCCATGGTGCACGCAATCGAGGCCTACACCAGTCGTCACAAGAAAAACCCCCTATCGGATGCGCTCGCGTTGCAAGCCTTAAAAGCCCTGCACGACAATATCCGTACCGTGCTCGCTGAGCCGAAAAATGCCGATGCGCGTGAAGCCATGCTCATGGGTTCGCTTTTCGCCGGCATGGCCTTCGCCAACGCGCCGGTAGCTGCCGTGCATGCACTGGCCTATCCACTCGGCGGGCGCTATCACTTGCCGCACGGCCTAACCAACGCGCTAGTGCTCAGCCCCGTGCTGCGCTTTAACCAGCCCGCTGCCGCCATGCTGTATGCAGAGCTAGAGCGCGCGCTAAATATTCAAGCCAGCAGCGACGACCAAGTAGCCTCGCTAGCCTTTATTGAGCGCATGACTGCATTAGTTGCCGAGATGCCATTTACCCAAACGCTTAGCGGCAATGGCGTGCGCGAGGCCGACCTGCCGCTATTGGCGCAAGATGCCATGGCCGTACAGCGCTTGCTCATCAATAACCCGCGCGAGGTCACATTAGTTGACGCCCTCGCGATTTATCAGTCGGTGTATTAAGCCCTAATGAAAGACCTAAAACTCAACAACCGCGACACGTTCAAGCATTTTCTGAGCATGCCCACACGATGGATGGACAACGATATTTACGGCCATGTGAACAACGTTAATTACTACAGCTTTTTCGACACCGCGGTGAATCGCTACCTGATTGATGCTGGCGTGCTCGATATACATCACGGCAGCGAAATCGCTTTTGTGGTGGAAACTCACTGCAACTATTTAGCGCCCATTGCCTTCCCCGACACCATCACCGCCGGTGTGCGAGTCGCACATTTGGGCACACGCAGTGTGCGTTATGAGATCGGCCTATTTCGTAATGACGACGACACACCAGCTGCTGTTGGCCACTTTGTCCATGTTTATGTTGATCGCGCCAGCAGCCAATCGGTTGCCATTCCACAGGCCACGCGTGCCGCACTCATACCATTGCTGATAGGCCACTGAGCTGGCAAACCTCGTGCAAGCGCTATTTTACGGAGAGCATCATGACATTTAGTAATTCACTGCTGCGCCAACTCGCTTTTATCAATGGCAAATGGCAGGCGGCCAACTCTGGCGCAACCTATGCCATCAACAACCCAGCCACTGGCGAACACATTGCCGATGTGCCCGATATGGGCGCTGCGGAAACACAATTAGCTATCGAGGCCGCCGAGCGCGCATTACCAGCATGGCGAGCACTGGCAGCGAAAACGCGCAGCCAAATTCTCAAGCGTTGGTTCGACCTCATTATGGCCAACCAAGAAGATCTCGCGCAGCTGATGACCGCCGAGCAAGGCAAGCCTTTGGCTGAGTCACGTGGTGAAGTCGCCTATGGTGCTTCGTTTATTGAGTGGTTTGCCGAAGAGGGCAAACGCGCCTATGGCGATGTCATTCCTGGCCCTACACCTGATCGCCGATTAATCGCACTGAAGCAGCCGATCGGCGTTACTGTCGCGATTACGCCGTGGAACTTTCCCATCGCCATGATCACGCGCAAGGTCGCACCGGCGCTTGCAGTCGGCTGCACTTCAGTGGTCAAACCCGCCGGCGTTACTCCACTTTGTGCGCTGGCTTTAGCTGAGCTCGGCAAGCAAGCCGGCCTGCCTGATGGCGTGTTAAATATCATCACTTCAGCTCACGCATCTGTCGTTGGCGAAGTGCTCACGCAAAGCCCCATCGTGCGCAAATTGTCCTTCACTGGCTCCACACCGGTGGGTAAAAAACTCATGGCCGCCTGCGCCGACACGGTTAAACGCGTGTCGCTAGAGCTTGGCGGTAATGCCCCGTTTATCGTGCTCGAAGACGCTGACTTAGATGCAGCCGTTGTCGGGGCGCTAGCCTCTAAATATCGTAACGCCGGGCAAACCTGTGTCTGCGCCAACCGCTTTTTGGTGCATGAAAAAATCTACGATGCCTTTGCCGAAAAACTACAAGCGGCCGTAGCAAAACTTGTCGTTGGCAATGGCGTCGACGAGGGCACAACCATCGGCCCGCTAATCAATGCCGCCGCAGTCGATAAAGTCGAACGCCTGGTCAATGAAAGCATCGCCGCTGGCGCGCATGTCGCCATGGGCGGCGCACGCCATGCACTCGGTGGCAGCTTCTATCAACCCACCGTGCTGCTAAACGTCAGCAACGACATGCCCATCGCGCAGCAAGAAAGCTTTGGCCCAGTTGCGCCGCTCATTCGCATCCGCGACGCCGACCACGCCGTAGCCCTAGCCAACGACACTAGCGCGGGGTTGGCCGCTTACCTTTATGGCCGCAATTTGCAGCAATTATGGTCGGTGGCCGAGCGTTTGGAATACGGCATGGTAGGTATCAATGAAGGCATTATTTCCAACGAAATGGCGCCATTCGGGGGGGTAAAAGAGTCCGGCCTTGGCCGTGAAGGCTCGAAATATGGCATCGACGAATACTTAGAAACACAGTATTTATGTTTAGGCGGTATGAGCGATCGCTGATGGTCAATATCAAACGTGTTTACGAAGAGCCTAGCCCTGAGGATGGCCGTCGTATTTTTGTTGATCGCCTCTGGCCGCGCGGTGTGCGCAAGCAAGACCTACCTTTCGATGACTGGTGCAAAGACGCCGCGCCCAGCCCTGCATTGCGCACCTGGTATGGCCATCGCAAAGAGCGCTTCGAGGAGTTTAGTCAGAGCTATGTGCAAGAGCTTAACGCTGAACCATCGCATTGGATGAATTTACTCGGCATGGCGCAAGATGGCCCAATAACTCTGCTATTTGCTGCGCGCGACCCCGACACCAGCCATGCGCGCGTGCTTGCTGACTTCCTCGAGGATGCGCTGGATAAGCAGCAGGACCCAAGTTCATCGCTGTGCTATGCCGCGCAATTTCCGCATTAATTAGCACGTAGTTTAGCGCGACCTATAAATCAGCCTGCCTTTCCATCAGGGCGAGGCGCCAGCAAAATACCGCTATAACGCAGCAAAAATAGGCCGAAAGCCAAGCTCCATAATGCCGCTGCCAACCACCATCCCAGCGGCAGCGCAATCCAATTCAGTGCCGCCGCTAAGCGTACCAACACAGCAGCTGTCACCAAGATATAAATCCATACGCCGCCACTCGGCAACTTAAGCGGACGACCGGTATGCCCCATGCACACTCGCGTCATCACACCTAAGATCATCGTTCCCATAGCGCCGGCACCAAGTGCATGCAGCCACACATTCGCTGGCAACCAACCTAGCGCCGTGCAAGCAAACAGTATGTAACCGATAGCAACCCAGAGTTGGCCAAGCTGTAGCACCCAAAGCAATGGCTCCTGCCTCACCCAATACAATCGCCATTGCCACAACCTAGCTAACGTCACCACGCCAGCGCCTAGCGCCATCACGGCACCAAGCGGTGATAGCTGGGCAAACATGGCTTGGGTCAATACCAGCGACACGGCCATGATCAAGCCAATGCGATCTAAGCGCTCATGACTAGCGATCTGCGGCGCTTGTGGAGCATTTTGGCGCAACCAATTATTGGTAAATGCTGGCGTAATACGACCGCCCACCACCAAAATTAATGCGCCCGCCAATAAGATTTGTGCGTGAAAAAAACGTACTTGATCGGTGATATGAAAGCCAAGATCCAAGAGCCAAAACAGGCAGATGCCACAGACTAAAATCAGCTGGCGCTTTTGCTTGGTGCGCCACACTTTCAGGCCAAAAAAGCAGGCCACCATCGGCATAAATGCCAAATCAACGATGGCCGCCACTACTTCAAAACCTTGGCCAAAGCCCATTGCTAGGCGACCGGCAAGCCAGACCAACCAGAGCATGAGCAAATGACTACGGGCCGGTGGCGGCGTACCCGTCCAATTACAGACTGCGGTGAGCAAGAAGCCGGCAATGGCTGGATATAAAAACGCCGCCAGCATTTCGTGCTGATGCCAGAGCAGCGGTGGCAATGCCAAGTGCGCGCTCACCCCGCTGGTGAGCAGATACACCCAGAGCGGAATCAGCACGGCGGCCATAATCGCCGAGCTTAAAAAGAAGATGCGAAATGGATGCGCAAACACGGTAAAACGATCATTCATCAGCGACATCGCACGACTCTCCAAAAATAAACAGGTAAATAATATGCTTCTTTGAAGGAGAATGCAGCTATGGTGGCACTCGGAGTCGCCATGTCCGCGAAGAGCATTGTATTGACTTGCTAGGCCAGCTATTTCGGGCCTAAAGTCGGCTCCACCGAGCCGATGAATACCTCGGTAACCTTCTCGCTCGAAAGCGACTTACTCAGCAACCTATCGGCGACTATTTGCACCCTATAGCACGCCTCTCAGACAATGGAATAAGGCATGCCAAACCACAGCCTAAATGCTCTGACTCAGCGTAGCGCCCCGCTGCTGAAAATTTTAGGCTGTGAGTATCCGATCATGCTCGCCGGTATGGGCGGTGTCGCGCGCCATAACCTTGCCGCTGCCGTTAGCAATGCCGGCGGTTTTGGGGTGCTCGGCATGGTGCGCGAGCCAGCCGCATTAATCCGCAGTGAGATCTTGGCATTGCGCGAACTCAGCCAAGCGCCATTTGCCGTGAACTTAATTCCGGCCTGCACCAACGCAGCGCTATTGAAAGAACAAGTCGATACCTGCTTGGATCTAGATGTGTCTACGTTTGTGCTGTTTTGGGACGTCGACACGGCCTTGATTCGCTACTTAAAAAGCCTCGGCAAAATCGTGATTCATCAAGTGGGCTATCAGTGCGATGCCGATGCCGCGCAAGCTGCCGGCGCTGATCTATTGATCGTGCAAGGCCAAGAAGCCGGCGGTCATGTTCGTGGCCAAACCTCAACACTCTCTTTATTGCCGCAAATTATTCAGCACTGTGATGTGCCGGTGGTAGCCTCTGGCGGCATCGCAAGCGGTCAATCTGTGGCGGCGGCAATGATGCTTGGCGCTCAAGGCGTGAGCTTAGGCACAGCCTTCCTAGCTACTCACGAGGCCAATGCTCACCTGCATCATAAGCAGCGCGTGTTGGCGGCCGAAGCCGATGAAACCATATACACCACGCTTTTTGCGCGCAACTGGCATGAGGCCGCGCCCGTGCGCGTACTGGCCAATGCCGCCACTCGTGGCGAATACGACAGTGCCGATCGCGACCTGATAATTGGCCATCAAGATGGTCAGCCGGTGTATATCTTTTCCACCGACTCGCCACTCGTTGGCGCCACCGGTAAGCTCGACGACATGGCGCTGTATTGCGGCCAATCGTGCAGCCAAATCTCTACGCTGTGCAGCGCCGCCGAGCGCTTTCAACAAATCGCTGAAGACGCGGCCCAACGCTTGAATCAACTGCCATAGCATTAGTGCCTGATGGCTGGGTTTGCTATCCTCCCAGCCCTCACTCATCGGCCACGCACCTTTAGCTTGTGGCCAGCAAACACTAGGCTTGTTTCATCTATGAGCAGCGATAACGCCCAACACACGCCAATGATGCAACAATATTTGCGCATCAAAGCCGAACACCCCAATGAGCTGGTGTTCTATCGCATGGGCGATTTTTACGAACTGTTTTTCGATGACGCTAAAAAAGCCTCGCGATTACTCGACATCACGCTAACGGCACGCGGTAAATCCGCTGGCGCACCTATCGCGATGGCCGGCATTCCGTACCATGCCGCGGAAAACTATATCGCCCGCCTCATTCGCCACGGCGAATCGGTGGTGGTTTGCGAGCAAGTCGGCGAAGCCGGCGCACAAAAAGGCCCAATGGAGCGCCAAGTCGCGCGCGTGGTCACGCCTGGCACCGTGAGCGATGACGCTTTTTTAGATGAGCGCCGCGATACGCTACTCGCCGCGTTAGTCTGCTTAAATGAACGCTGGGGCTTGGCCTATTTAGACATGTCTAGCGGCCGCTTTAATGTGCAAGAGCTCAGCGACATTGACCACGTGCTCGGCGAGCTCGCACGCATCCAAGCAGCTGAAGTGCTCTACCCCGAAGATGTTTCTTGGCGCGCCCAGCTCGAAGGCCAGCGCGGTCTACGTGGACGCTTACCGTGGCATTTCGATCGTGACAGCGGTCATCGTCAGCTCTGCCAACAATTCGGCGTGCATGACCTACAGGGCTTTGGCTGCGAAGCGATGCCCAGTGCCATTGCCGCCGCTGGCGCTTTGCTAGTCTATGCCCGCGAAACCCAGCGCAATGCTCTGCCGCATTTACGTGGTATCCAAGTCGATAATGCCAAAGACACACTGCAACTCGATGCCGCAACACGGCGTAATCTCGAAATTACCCATACCCTCGCGGGCGATACGCGTAGCACTTTGGCCGGCATTCTCGACCAAACTCGCTCGGCTATGGGCAGCCGCTTATTGCGACGCTGGCTGCATCAGCCTATTCGTGTACGTGAAATTCTGCTCTGGCGCCAACAAGCCATCGATGAACTCATCGCTGACCATACCTGGGATGAACTCAGCCAGCCACTAGCTGATATGGGCGATGGCGAGCGCGTACTTTCGCGCGTGGCATTGCGCAGCGCCCGCCCGCGCGACCTGGCACGTCTACGTGATTTACTCGCACTCATCCCAGATTTTGCGCAATGGCTTAGCATCCGCCAATCCACACGCCTACAAGCGCTAGCCGGCAACATCGCACCACAACCCGCGCTGGCAGATCTCTTACAACGCGCCGTGGTTGAAGCGCCTCCAGCAGTTTTGCGCGATGGCGGCGTTATCGCCGATGGCTTCGATGCTGACCTCGATGAGCTGCGCGGCTTAAGCACAAACGCCGGCGATTACCTGCTCGCGCTAGAAGCAAAAGAGCGTGAAGCCTCTGGCATTGCCGCACTAAAAATTGGCTATAACCGCGTCAGTGGCTATTACTTCGAGCTCTCGCGGCTACACGCAGAGCAAGCGCCAGCACATTTCATTCGCCGCCAAACGCTGAAAAATGTTGAGCGCTACATCACGCCCGAACTCAAAGCCTTCGAAGATAAAGCACTGTCGGCCTCGGCCCGAGCCTTGGCACGCGAAAAACAGCTGTTTGAAGACTTGCTCGATGCCATCATCTTTGAACTCACACCGCTGCAAGCACTCTGCGAATCGCTAGCCGAGTTAGATGCGCTAGTCTGTCTCGCCGAGCGCGCTGATACGCTGAATTGGGCCAAACCAACACTGCTCGACGAACCCGGCATTACCATCGAGGCCGGCCGCCACCCTGTGGTCGAGCGCTTACTCAGCGAGCCTTTCACCGCCAATGATCTTCGCCTCGACAACGAGCAGCGTATGTTGGTGGTCACTGGCCCGAATATGGGCGGTAAATCCACCTATATGCGGCAAACCGCGCTCATTGTGCTGCTCGCGCATATCGGCAGCCATGTGCCCGCCAGCGCTGCCAGCATTGGCCCAGTCGATCGCATCTTCACGCGTATTGGCTCATCAGATGACCTCGCCTCTGGCCGATCCACTTTCATGGTCGAGATGACCGAAGCCGCCACTATTTTGCATAATGCGACACCACACAGCCTAGTCATCATGGATGAAATCGGCCGTGGCACTAGCACCTTCGACGGCCTCTCACTGGCGTGGGCGGCGGCAGAATACCTCGCTATGCAATGCCGCTCCTTAAGCTTGTTTGCCACGCACTATTTTGAACTCACGGCACTTCCTGATTTGCTCGAAGGTGTCGCCAACGTGCATCTAGCCGCTGCCGAACATGATGGCCATGTGGTGTTTTTACATTCAGTAAAGCCCGGTCCCGCCAGCCAAAGCTACGGCCTGCAAGTCGCACAGCTCGCGGGGGTGCCAGCAGAAGTTATTAGCCGAGCGCGTGAACGCTTAGCTCTGCTCGAATCGCAAAGCGTGAGTCTGCGCTATAGCGAACCGCTTGCCGCTCTCGCCACGCCAGCTGCCTCACCGGCAGATACACCACCAACTGCCGTAGCTGCCGACACACCTCAGCGCAACACATCACGCAAACTCAGCCTGCGCAACGACAACCCGCAAGCAGACCTATTCGCCACCCGCCAACCTAGCGATGTGGAGCTGTCGTTACGCCAGATCGATCCAGATAGCCTGAGCCCACGTGAAGCGCTTGAGCTGATTTATGCGCTGAAAAAACAACTGTAGTCATCATCACTATCAGTGCTGCTGATAGAATTACTCAGCATGAGTCAATTGCCACACTGATGCTGCGACAGTAAACTAACCGCCATTAGTCATTAGTCACCGGGATTGCTTAACCATGACATTCGTCGTTACCGAAAACTGCATCAAGTGCAAATATCAAGACTGCGTGGAAGTGTGCCCAGTAGACTGCTTCTATGAAGGCCCAAATTTTTTAGTGATTCACCCAGATGAGTGCATCGATTGCGCACTCTGCGAGCCAGAATGCCCAGCCAACGCCATTTTCTCTGAAGATGAGCTACCAGAAAACCAAAAGGCATTTATCAAAATCAACGCCGATCTGGCGCAGATTTGGCCAAATATCACCGAGATTGGTGAGCGTCCAGCAGACGGTAAAGAGTGGGATGGCAAGCCGAACAAGCTGCCTTTGCTAGAACGCTAAAGCCTAGCGCTGTGGTCTACGCTTATAGCGTCAGATAAACAGTGAAATTTAAATACAAAAAAGGAGCTAAATAGCTCCTTTTTTGTGGCCGACTCATTCCCTCGCTCGACCACATCCTTGTCCCCTACCCTGGGAGTTCACATCATGCGTACTTCCTACACACCATCCTTGTGCTCGCATAATCCTTTAAGCGGCGTCCTGATAAGGCTAATGGTAGTAGGTTTACAGGGCCGCACAATATGCTGAGCGATCCAACCTATGATGGGTTTGATTTTACCCTTTTATATTCAAATAGATAAAAAAAGACCCAACAATAGTTTGAAAGTAATTACCGCAATATGGCGTAAAAAACAGGGTTTCTTGTAAGGTATTTCTTACATAAAAAAAGGGCCCACATCATGTGAGCCCTGAAAAACAATCATCGTTGTTGCACACCGTCGTCTTCATCCTGTGAGATTAAACGTGTGGTTCGCGTTGCGGTTGACGTAATAATCTGGCAAATGTCAGACAAAAACGATATGAGGTTTGTGGCATTTTGTTGCGTTACGTTAATGCGCTCTGCTTCCCAGTTGGAGAGACTGGCCAGCGCATAATAAATCTGGCGCCACCTAGCTGGTGACTCTGGTCTACATAAATCGTACCTTCAAACCAATGCACGATGCGACTGACAATAGACAGGCCTAAGCCATAACCGCCGGTACTGCGCGTACGGCTATCATCGAGGCGAGTAAACGGCTCAAAAATACGCTCACGATGCGCCTCTGGAATGCCCGGACCGTCATCCTCAACCCACAATACGACATAGTCACCATCACGGCGCAGTGTTGCGCGCACATCATGGTTGGCATAGCGCAGGGCATTACCTACTAGATTTTGGATGACACGATGGGCGTAACGCTCAACGCTTTGAATCACCAAGTCATCATCTACAGTCACCGTCAACTTGGCAGGCTTTCTCAGCGCATCAGTCTCACGCTGAATACGCCCCATCAAAGCAGTCATATCTAGTGGTTCAAAGCTCAGCTGCGGACGGCTCTGCTGTAGCGTGGCGTAAGTCAAAATCTCATCAATCAATTGGTTTAGCTGATTGATATCTTCATCGAGTAGTTCGAGCTGCTGAAAGCGATCCTCCTCATCGGGAGAGCCCGCCATCATTTCCATACCAAACCGTAGGCGCGCTAAAGGCGTGCGTAACTCATGCGATACCGCTTGGGTTAATTCGCGCTGCGAATCTAGCAAGCGCTTTATATGCGCCGTCATCTGGTTGAGCGTCTCAGCTAAACGACCAATCTCATCGCTACCACTGACATCAGCCCGCGCGGTTAAGTCACCCTCTCGCAGACGTTGCACAGTCGCGCCCAACGAGACAACCTTGATCTCGAAGTTATGAATAACCCAATACGCACCCAAGGTAATAAAGAACAGCGCAATCACACAGGCAATAACCAGATGCTGAAATGGTAAAGGGTCAAATAATTCGAAGGGGCCAAGCATTAGCACTTGGCCGGAGCGATTTTGGCTAGGCGCATAGACCGTCATGGCCGAGCGCGTGGCACTGGATGAAAGCTCGCCAAAACTCACGACAATCTCATCTTGCTCAAGACGAATACGCTGATCGCGGTCTAGCCTGACCTTACTCAATGGAATCATCGCCATCGGAAAGCCAACAAATGGCGATAGCGTCTTCAGGCGAATTTCTTCTTGGCCGGGATAGTTGGCGAGATCTTCTAAATAAAAGTTTGCCGCCGCCCTAGCCTGCTGCTCACCAATACCAGCTATGCGCGTGGTTAAGTACGACAGCTTTCCTGGCAGAGGCACACGAATATAAATATCGCTGGCATCACCCATCGTACGAACCACGGTGTAGCCCTGAGCTAAACGCTCTTCTTCATGGCCAGTGGGCGAGATAGGTAAGGCACTAATCAGCTGCAAGGGCGCATCAATAAGTAACGAAGCGTCTTGCAACCATAAAGCGCGTTGCTCGGCCTTTTGTCGCGCTACAGCAATTGCCGTGATGTGAAACACCGCTGTCGACATGCGCTCGGTATATTCTTGCGCACGCTGATTATTCATCCAGTGCATCGTGATATAGGTGAGGAAGCTAACTGCCACCACCGTCAACAAGATGCCGCCGTAAATCCCGACAAAGATGCTCTTAGTGCGAAAGGCTCGCAGCATTAGGCGTTGCCACCATCCTTCACAAAGAGATAACCCTTGCTGCGCACAGTTTTAATAATGCGCGGGCTATCGGGGTCATCGCCAATTTTTGGACGAATACGCGAGATACGGACATCGATTGAACGATCTTGGCCGTCATACTCAATGCCGCGTAATTTCGAGAAGATATCTTCGCGCGACAATGTTTTGCCAGCACTAGAAGCTAGCAGCCAGAGCAGGTCATATTCGGCGCTAGTGAAGTCAACTAATTCGCCAGCCAATGTTACCGAACGTGCACCATTGTCGATGATCAGCTCACCAAAGCTAATGCGCTGCGCTGTCGATTCAGTGCTCTCACCACGGCGTAGTTGCGCACGAATACGCGCCAGCAATACACGAGGCTGCACAGGCTTAGGCACGTAATCATCCGCGCCCATTTCCAAGCCCAAGACTTGATCCATATCGTCAGTACGTGCCGTTAGCATAATGATCGGCTTATTAAACTGGCCGCGCACTTCGCGACAAACAGTCAAGCCATCGGCGCCAGGCAACATAACATCGAGCACAACGAGGTCGGGCTGCTCATCAATGATGCGGCGAATAGCACGCTGGCCATCACCTTCAATACTCACTTCCAAGCCATTACGGATCAGGTATTCCTGAGTCAGCTCTGCTAAGCGCTGGTCGTCTTCTACAATCAAAATCTTCGGCGGCGCTTCGTGAGATGCCATGCCATGCTCCCTATTCTTCTTATGTGTTAACTAAAACACGCGTGTTACTGCCACTGCGCGACAAAGCAAGTGGCTCATGTTGCAGTTTATACGGTTTTGTAAACATTCATATACTGCAACGCAACGAACACTGCGGCTAGTGATAGAACAATTTATCGAGTTGCGAAACAGCTCAAAACACAATATCTAGTGTTTTGAGCTAAGTCACTAATATTTCGACCAAAGTTAAGTTATCCCAAGGGATACCCGCAAGCTATGCACAACTTATCCACAGATTTGGCGCTCAGAGAACTCAGCAAAACACACCATCTAGTGTGTCATCCACATATATAAACACTATATATAGCGATTTTTCTTAAAAAACGCTGGACATGATATGCGCATACGCGGTCTTATACACACCAAGTGCAAGAGGCTGCCCACTCGCCAACTTGCACATCAGCCACCTAAATGCTGAACTCAACAACCACAATATCTAGTGTTCGACAGTCGCCATCACTGTCTTTATTCAGGCCACACACTGTGTCCTGTTGCCGAGGAATCTATGCAAGCAGACATTTTCGCCGAAGCCACCACGCAAACGCCAACTACTCCGACAACGCCCACTGCCGGCACTGCGCCAGGCCAACTGCGTGTTATTAAACGCAATGGCACTGTGGTCAGCTATGACGACAACAAAATCGCGCTAGCCATCAGCAAGGCTTTTTTAGCCATTGAAGGTTCGGCGGCAGCCAATTCCAGCCGTATTCATGAAACCGTGGCTCAGCTCACCACATTGGTTTCGGCCACGTTTAAGCGCCGCATGCCCAGCGGCGGCATGGTTCATATCGAAGAAATCCAAGACCAAGTTGAACTGTCTTTGATGCGCTCCGGTGAGCAAAAAATTGCTCGCGCCTATGTGCTCTACCGCGATGAGCGCGCCCGCGCCCGCGATATCGAAACACCTGCGTCGACACGTCATCACCCGACACTGCACGTGCTAAAGGCCGATGGCAGCCGTCATCTGCTCGATCTTGGTCGCCTCGAAGCCTTAGTGGTCAACGCCTGCGAAGGCCTGAGCGGTGTCGAATCGAAAGCCATTGTTGAAGACACTCTGCGCAACCTCTACGACGGTGCCGCAGAAACTGACATCAACAACGTTTTAGTCATGTGCGCCCGCGTGATGATCGAGCAAGAGCCCAACTACACCTACGTTACCGCCCGTCTACTGCTCGATCATCTGCGCAGCGAAGGCTTGTCGTTTATGGGCATTGCTGAGCTGGCATCACAAGGCGAGATGACTCAGTACTACCCGCACGCACTGCCGATTTACATCAATCGCGGCATTGAGTTAGAACTGCTCGACCCTAAACTGGCCGACTACGACATGGCGCGCTTAGGCGCAGCCCTGAAGCCAGATCGTGACTTCCAATTCACTTATCTTGGCCTGCAAACGCTATACGACCGCTACTTCTTGCATAGCAATGACGTCCGTTTCGAGCTGCCGCAAATTTTCTTTATGCGCGTCGCCATGGGCCTAGCCATGCAAGAGCCGGGTGATCGTGAAGCCCGCGTCATCGAGTTCTATGACTTGATGTCCAGCTTCGACTACATGGCATCAACACCAACTCTATTCAACGCCGGCACCCTGCGTCCGCAGCTTTCCAGCTGCTACCTGACCACGATTCCCGATGACCTGCACGGCATCTATGGCGCCATCCAAGATAACGCCATGCTGTCGAAATGGGCCGGTGGTCTAGGCAACGACTGGACGCCCGTGCGCGCACTCGGCGCCTACATCAAAGGCACCAATGGCAAGTCACAAGGCGTCGTGCCATTCCTGAAAGTCGCCAACGACACCGCTGTGGCAGTGAACCAAGGCGGCAAACGCAAAGGTGCGGTCTGTGCTTACTTAGAAACCTGGCACTTAGACATCGAAGAGTTTGTCGAGCTGCGTAAAAACACCGGCGATGATCGTCGTCGTACACACGACATGAATACCGCCAACTGGGTGCCCGACCTGTTCATGAAGCGCGTCTTCGATGGCGGCCAATGGACTCTGTTCTCGCCATCTGATGTGCCCGATCTGCATGATCTGTACGGCAAGCCCTTCGAACAGCGCTACACCGAATATGAGCGCATGTGCGACAACGGCCAAATGCGCCTGTACAAACGCATTCAAGCGCAAGATTTATGGCGCAAAATGCTCTCGATGCTGTTTGAAACAGGCCATCCTTGGATCACTTTCAAAGATGTCTGCAATCTGCGCTCGCCGCAGCAACACGTCGGTGTCGTGCACTCGTCAAACCTGTGCACCGAGATCACGCTAAACACTAGCAAAGATGAAATCGCGGTCTGTAACCTAGGCTCGGTAAACTTGGTAAACCACGTATCCGAAACCGGCCTAGACCAAGACAAGCTGCGCCGCACCGTGCGTACTGCTGTGCGTATGCTCGATAACGTGATCGACATCAACTACTACGCCGTTGAAGCTGCACGCACATCAAACATGCGCCATCGCCCCGTCGGCATGGGCATCATGGGCTTCCAAGATGCGCTGTATAAGCAGAAACTGGCATATGCTAGCGATGACGCCGTAACTTTTGCCGACCGTTCAATGGAAGCCATCAGCTACTACGCCATCGAAGCTTCTTGCGAGCTAGCCGGCGAACGTGGCCGCTACTCGACATTCGAAGGCTCACTATGGAGCCGTGGTGTATTGCCTATCGACTCGCTATGGGCACTCGCTGAGCATCGCGGCGCACAATATGTTGAAGTCGATTTCAGCCAAACGCTGGACTGGGCAACATTGCGCGATCAAGTAAAAACCGTCGGTATGCGCAACTCCAACGTCATGGCGATTGCGCCAACGGCAACGATTTCGAATATTTGCGGCGTCTCGCAATCGATCGAGCCGACCTACCAAAACCTTTATGTGAAATCGAACCTGTCGGGCGAGTTCACCGTAGTTAACCCCTACTTGGTGCATGAGCTGAAAGCACGTGGCCTATGGGATACAGTGATGGTCAACGACCTGAAGTATTACGAAGGTTCGGTGCAGAAGCTCGAGCGCGTGCCTGCCGACATGAAAGCGATTTATGCCACCGCGTTTGAGATCGAACCGCGCTGGTTAGTCGATGCCGGTTCGCGCCGCCAGAAATGGATTGACCAAGCGCAATCACTGAACTTGTACTTGGCTGAAGCATCGGGCAAAAAACTCGACATTACCTACCGTATGGCGTGGTATCGCGGCCTAAAAACCACGTATTACCTCCGTGCCATTGGCGCCACAGCGACAGAGAAATCGACGGTTTCCGACGGCGCGCTGAACGCGGTAAAAGCACAAATTGAAGACATGGTCGTCGCAGCACCAGTACCACTGGCCTGCTCGATCGACAATCCAGACTGCGAAGCCTGTCAATAAGGCGTAGGCTCTAGGAGATAGAATATGATTAGTTGGGATGATTTTAATGCGGACGAGAAGCCCAATGCGCCAGCACCGATTCCGTCGAAAAGAACTGAGACGCCAGCTGCGAACCCAGCAAGTGCGCCGACAGAGGCAGTGGTTTCTGCTGCGCCATCTGCAGCCGGATCTGCCCCTCGTGGACTTGAGGCACCTGCTGCCATCATCACAGAGGCCATCACTCGCGTCAGCAATGACGCCCGAGACGCCGTAGAGGGCTCTGCTCACGAGCGCGCTGCGGCGGCCTTGGCTGCACTCGACACCGCTCCCGGCCTAGAAGACTTGGAAATGGGTGCCGAGCGCATTCGCGTCGATGACAAACGCATGATCAACTGCCGTGCTGACCTTAACCAGCTCGTACCATTCAAATACGAATGGGCATGGCAAAAATATCTCGATGGCTGCGCCAACCACTGGATGCCACAAGAAGTGAACATGTCGAAAGACGTGTCCATGTGGAAATCTGGCGATGGCCAACTAACCGATGACGAGCGCCTAATCGTCATGCGCTCATTGGGCTTTTTCTCCACCGCCGACTCACTGGTGGCGAATAACTTGGTGCTGGCACTCTATCGCCACATCACCAACCCAGAATGCCGCCAATACTTGCTACGCCAAGCTTTTGAAGAGGCCATCCACACCCATGCTTACCAGTACTGCATTCAGTCGCTGGGCATCGATGAGGGCGAAGTCTTCAATATGTATCGCGAAGTACCGAGTGTGGCGCGTAAAGCGGCATGGGGCTTGAAGTACACGCAAAATCTCAGTGATCCAAGCTTCAAAACCGGCACTATTGAGAATGATCAACGCTTATTGCGCAATCTGATTGCGTTCTACTGCGTGCTCGAAGGCACCTTCTTCTACTGTGGCTTTACCCAGATTCTCTCCATGGGTCGCCGCAATAAAATGACCGGTGTCGCTGAGCAGTTCCAATACATCCTGCGCGATGAATCCATGCACGTGAACTTCGGCATCGATGTCATCAACCAAATCAAAAACGAAAACCCACAGTTGTGGACCAAGGCTTTCCAACAGGAAGCCACGCAAATGATCTTGGAAGGCACTCAGCTCGAAGTCGAATATGCCCGCGACACCATGCCGCGTGGTGTGCTCGGCATGAACGCTGCGATGATGGAAGAGTATCTGCAATACATTGCCAACCGTCGCTTAATGCAGTTAGGGTTAGCTGAACAGTTCCCGGGCGTTAAAAACCCTTTCCCGTGGATGTCCGAAATCATGGACTTGCGCAAGGAAAAGAACTTCTTTGAAACCCGTGTCACCGAGTATCAAACCGGTGGCGCACTAGCCTGGTAGGTCCTATGAAACGGCTGATTATTCTAGCGTTGACGATCATTGTGGTGTTTTCTGGCTGGCGCTGGTGGCAAGCCAGTCAGCCAGCGGCAAACGATGCTGAAGTAAACGCTGAATCAGCGCTCACGACTGGCAAGCAAGAGCCATTGGCAATGCCGGAAAATGCCACTTCTGCTGAGGCCTTAGTGCTAACGCAGGAGTCGGTAGACGCCCTAAAGGCCGAAAATGATGAGCTGGAGTCGCGCATTGCTGACCTAGAGCAGCAGAGCAAAGATGCGCAACAGCTGATTGAGCTAAAAGCCGCTCGTCTGCAAGAGCTAGCAGAAAAGCCCGACGCTCAGTAAATTATCGCGTATTGAGCCATCTGCTTGCTTGATTAAGGCCCTGCCGATGACACCTACCCTGCGCCATCTGACCCAGCACTTGCTCTGGGTCAGCTTAATGCTAGCGCCAATAAGTCACGCCACGACGAGTGCTGCCGTGGAGCTGAACATTGCGCAATGCCAGCTGATTGGCACAGGCCCGGGACCAGACAAGGTCATCTCGCAGGCTTTAGATACGCCGCGACTCTTAATTTCTAGTCACGACCGTCGACATTTTTCACGCACTGGCGAGATCTACGCTTATACGCCAAGCACGAATGCCATGGTGGTCTTGCCACGCGTTGGCGAGCCCGAAAAATTTCGATTTCGCCCTCAAGGCATGGCGCTTCGACACGTTGACAGTCGTTGGTGGCTGTATGTCATCAGCCACGATCGTGACTTAATCAGCGATCAGCACAGCATCGCAGTCTATGAAGTGCTTGACGATCAGCTACGCTTTCACGAGCTGCTCACCTCTCCGCTACTGAGTGCGCCCAACGATATCGCCATCGCGCCCGATGGCACACTTTATGTCACCAACGAGCGCGCCAATGGTGCCAGCATCGTCGAGTGGCTATTTTTACAGCGCAAAGCTACCGTGGTGATGTATCGCCCGGGCGAAGGCTGGCGCGTCGCCGCTGGTCAATTTGCCATCGCCAATGGCGTGGCTATTCGCGGCGATAATCTTTGGGTCACGCAAACATTGGGCGAGGGTTTAGTGCGCTTCAAGCGTGGCAAAGATGGCCAGCTTAGCGAGCGCACCAGCGTGACAGCACTATCGTTACTCGACGGCCTCAGCGTTGCGAGCAATGGCGACCTGCTCAGCAGCGCCTACCCATCACTCATAGGCCTTGGCTTGCATTGGCAGCGCCCTGCATCGCAATCGCCAACCAAAATTTATGCTATCAATCCCACCACGGGTGCCAGTCGCGTTATTTTTACAGATAGCGGCGAACGAATTAGCGCCATTAGCAGCGTACAATCCTTCGATGGCCGGCTCTATGCAGGCCAGCTATTTGACCCTTACTTGCTCAGCTGCCCATTGCCTGCGAGCCTACAATAATCCGCTTGCGCACCCCGATTTATGACCGAGCCTACCCCTACGCTAGACCCCATTATTGATGACGATCACCAGCGCCGCTTTGCTGGCGTTGCGCGAGTCTATGGCGACGTTGCACTTGAGCGCTTCCAAAGTAGCCATGCCGTAGTAGTCGGCCTTGGCGGCGTTGGCTCCTGGGCACTAGAGGCACTTGCTCGCAATGGCATCGGCCAGCTCACGTTGGTGGATCTTGATGTGTTGGTTGCATCCAATGTGAATCGCCAGCTTCCAGCCATGACATCAACCTTTGGCCGTGGCAAAGCCGAAGTTTTGGCTGAGCGCGTACGAGATATTAATCCGCGCTGCCAAGTGCGAGTGGTTGATGATTTTCTGACGCGGGAAAATGCGCTGGATATTCTCACGCCACAGCCCGACATCATTTTAGATTGCTGCGATGATGCAAAAGCCAAACTCACACTAGCGCTACATGCACGCCGTCATCGCAATGTATTGGTGGTTTGCGGTGCCGCTGGCGGCAAAATGGATCCTACGCGTTTGCATATGGCCGACCTAGCGCTCACTGAGCAAGATCCACTGCTCGCGCGTTTACGCAAACGCCTGCGCAAGCATCATGGCTACCCTCTCGAGGCTGGCAAAGTATTTGGTATTAGCTGTATTTATTCAGATGAGCCGATAAGCACGCCGCCAGATATGTGCGGCAGCGCATCGCTAAATTGTAGCGGCTATGGCTCTTTGGTAACGGTGACCGCGAGCATGGGTTTGCTCGCGGTGAGTACCGCCCTTGCGCAGCTGCTGCGGCGCAAGGTGCGGACTTAACACTTATTGCTTAACGTTTACTGGGGTACGCAGTCGGCCATTGCTCCGGCGCTTTCAGCCACCGATGCAGCAGTTGCCGCTGCTTCAGCCGACATGCCTGGCACTAGGCCCGACTTCAACATGCCGCCGGCCATTTTGCCGAACATGCCACCTAAGCCACCGGTTTTTGATGTAGCTGACGCCTGACAAGGGCCAGCTGCTACTTGTTGTGCTTGAATTTGCTGTTGTGCTTGAGCCAAAGCCTGCGCCTGGGCTGCTTGATACTGTTTGCGTTGCGCAGGTGTCATGGCGTTGACCTGTGCTTGCGCGAGCGCTTGCAGCTGCTCTGGCGTCACACCTTGTAGCTGAGCATAGGCCTGCACCTGTGCTGGAGTCATGCCCTGCTTAATCAACTGCTGCTGCTGAAGTGCCGTCAATGCCGCTGCTTGGCCTTGAGCATTAGTAGCGGCTTGCGCATAGGCAGCTACTAGCGCTTTTTGCTGAGCTGGTGTCAGCGTCTGACCATTGGCCTGAGCTTGGTTTGCTAGGGCTTGGGCAAGACCTTGCTGGATGGTTGCTGGGTTAGCAGCCACAGTGCCATAGGCGTTTAAGTTGGCTGCAGCGGCAGCAATAGCAGCGGCTGCTTGCTCATTACCGGCATTATTGCCAGCGCTTTGATTGGCGATATTCGCAGCGGCGCTGAGCAAATCGCCCCAGCCAGCCATTGCCATTGGTGCGTAGCAGCTAGCCGCTACAGTAGCGGCTATGAGTAGTTTTTTCATGGAGGCTCAGCCTTTATATTTAATTCAAGGCAAATATAATTTTAGCGCTAGTGAGCCGACAATCCCCCGTTTAGGGGGTATGACAAATACTAAGTATTTTTGTAACTCCAGTCGTCTAGGCAAATCGAGAGCAAAAAAAACCACGGCATGGGCCGTGGTTTTTTTCAACATCCCGTGGGGACTAACTCAAATGAATTAGTGACCGCCGCCGGTAACGCCTTTAACCATTTCTTCCAAGACTTTTTTGGCATCGCCAAACACCATCATGGTTTTGTCTAGATAGAACAGGTCGTTATCAAGGCCAGCATAGCCAGTTGCCATCGAACGCTTAATCACCATCACGGTGCGCGCACGGCTAGCTTCCAAAATTGGCATGCCGTAGATCGGTGATGCTGGATCATCTTTCGCTGCGGGGTTAACCACATCGTTAGCGCCAATGACCAGAACTACATCGGTAGAGGCGAAATCGCTATTGATTTCGTCCATCTCGCACACGTCTTCGTATGGCACATCGGCTTCTGCCAACAGCACGTTCATGTGGCCAGGCATACGGCCTGCAACCGGGTGAATGGCATAGCGCACTTTCACGCCCTGCTCTTTCAGTACCGTTGCTAGCTCTTTCACGGCGTTTTGCGCACGCGCTTGAGCCAAGCCATAACCAGGCACAATGACCACAGAATCAGCATTAGCCATCATGAATGCCGCATCTTCAGCCGAACCAGACTTGTGTGTCTTCTCTGTGCCATCGCCGCTAGCAGCAGCAACTGCTGTAGTACCGAAGCCGCCGAAGAGCACGTTCAGTAGCGAACGGTTCATGGCATTACACATGACGTAGGAGAGAATGGCACCTGACGAACCCACTAGCGAACCAGCGATGATCAACATCGGGTTGTTCAATGTGAAACCGATACCGGCAGCAGCCCAACCCGAAAACGAGTTCAGCAGCGACACCACCACAGGCATATCGCCGCCGCCGATGGGGGCAATCCAGATAAGGCCAAATGCCAATGCCAACGCTGTCATGGCGTAGAAGGCGTTGAGGTCTTCAGTGCGGAAATACACCATACCAAAGCCGACCATACCCAAGAACAAGATGGCTTGCAGTGGTTTCACCCAAACGCCGCTAACCGATTTCGCCCACTTTTTCGCGGCCAATTTGCCATAAGCAAAGACCGAGGCCGTGAAGGTGATAGCACCAACAAAGCAGCCAACAAAGAGTTCAAAACGGTGTAATGCGTCGTGATGAACACCTTCGTGCAATACCGCTGCAATAGCGATACAGACAGCCGAGAGACCCACCAAGGAGTGCATCATCGCCACAGTTTCAGGCATTTGCGTCATCGGCACAGTGCGCGCACGCGCCAAGCCAACCACAGCACCAGCAATCATCGCGCCGATGATCATGCCGAGCACTGGGTTAGGCGCAACAAAGAACGTGGTCAGAATGGCCAGCGTCATGCCGATCATGCCGTAACGGTTACCCATGATGGCTGTTTTTGGACCCGACAAACCGCGCAGGGTCAGGATGAACAGAACAGAGCCGACCAAATAGAACCAGTCGGCGTATTGTGCAAAATCACTCATTTGAGTCGCTCCTTACTTCTTCTTTTTCTTGAACATATCAAGCATGCGTTCGGTAACAGCAAAGCCGCCGAAGATGTTGATACTGGCCAAGAAAACAGCGAAAGCGCCCAAAAGGCTGGTAGGGGTAATGGTTTGCAGCGCAGCAGGGTCTGTGCCCGTAGCCACGGTTTGCAGCATGGCACCGACAATAATAATGCCGGACAATGCGTTGGTTACCGCCATTAATGGTGTGTGCAGCGCAGGTGTTACGCCCCAAACCACGTAGTAGCCGACATAAATAGCCAGCACGAAAATGGTAAAGGTAGTGACAAATGGCACGCTGGTAGCGTGCTCTGCCAACTGACTTACCTGAGACATATCAATCATTTGGAAAGCTCCCGATCAATTCGGTTTTTGGTAGTTGACCGTGCCGGCATCAACAATCAGCGTGGGCTTAACCATGTCATCTTCACGGTTCAAGACGATCTCGCTGGTTTCTTTGTTGTGCATTGGCGCTAAGAAATTCAGCATGTTGCGGGCATATAAAGCAGAAGCTTCAGTTGCCACTAATGCCGGAATGTTGCCAATACCAACAATGCGCACGCCGTTTTCAGTCACCACGATTTGATCGAGCTGCGAACCTTCGACGTTACCGCCTGAGCTCACGGCCATATCGATAATGATCGAACCTGGCTTCATCTTCGCAACAGTCTCGGCTTTCACCAATGTCGGCGCTTTACGACCAGGAATCTGTGCTGTGGTAATCACCACGTTGGCATTCGACACCGCTTTATCGACCACAGCCGCTTGATCACGGATGTATTCTGGCGATGGCTGCCAAGCGTAACCGCCCGTGCTCAAGGCTTTGGCGGCCTCTTCTTCGCTCATTGGCACGTCTAACCAACGACCACCGAGCGATTCAACTTGCTCGCGTGCAGCAGGACGCAAATCTGACGCTTCCACCACAGCACCTAAGCGCTTAGCGGTCGCGATGGCTTGTAGGCCAGCCACGCCAACACCCAAGATCACGGCGCGTGCAGGCTTAATAGTGCCAGCAGCGGTCATCATCATGGGAAATAGGCCTGCGTATTCGTTCGCAGCCATGAGCACGGCCTTGTAGCCGGCCACGTTAGCTTGCGACGACAGAATATCGGAGCTTTGCGCGCGCGTGATGCGCGGAATCAATTCCATCGCAACGCAGGTCAGACCTTTAGCGGCATAAGCATCGAAATGAGTGTTTTGATGAGGTGCAAAAGCAGCCAGTACAGTTGCACCTTGCTTCATCAAAGCCACTTCATCAGCGGTTGGTGCAGCAACTTTCAGCACAATATCTGATGCACTTAATGTATCAGCAGCACTAGCAGCGATGCTGGCACCAGCGGCTTCATAGGCGCTGTCGATACAGCTAGCGGCAACACCAGCACCAGCTTGCACAACAACTTTGCAGCCCATAGCCACAAACTTCTTTACGGTCTCTGGAGTTGCAGCGACACGCGTCTCGCCAGCCAGAGTTTCCGCGGGGATACCAATCTGCATGGTTCGTCCTCATCTTGCGTTTAAGTCGCCCATCATACGTGAATAGAGGAGCGACTCGGTAAAAGCGGCAGATTACCGCAGGAAGTAACCGGCGGATTGTAAGCTATCTGCTACGACTTTTGTCGAGGCTATGCAGAGAAAATGCCAGAAATTCGTTTACACAAAATTACCAAAAACCTGATGTAATGCTCAACAAGTTTACACTTGCGTGGTAAATTCACTCACACACAACAATAAAACTTGAGTGAACCTGTCATGCCTATTTCACGCCTAGCCGCAGCGGCCCTACTAGCCTCTACATGCAGCGCTGCACTCGCTGATGTTCCTGAGCAAACCAACGGCGTATACAACTTCTATATTGGCGCCATGTTCAATGCCACCGACGACAGCCGTCAAAATGTTGACCACGGCTATGGTGTAACCGGCGCGTTAGACATTCCTATCATGAGTTGGGGCGAGCGTTGGGCATTTGAAATTGCCGCCAATGCCAGCACGCTAAAAACAAATAAAACCCAAGATACCAACTACTTTCGCCAAGCATTAACCGGTTCGCTGATGTATTCATTTGGCGATCGCGATGAATTCACACCTTATGTCCTCGCTGGCGCTGGCTATGTGCACAACGACACTAACTTTCTCGATGAAGATGGCCTTACTGCCCACATCGGTCTCGGCCTAACCAAGCTCATTGGCAAAACAGTTCGTGGTCGTATTGAGGTCCAAGGCGTATATGACGACTTTAATAGCCAAGATATTTTTGATACCACTATAAGCGCCGGTGTCGAAGTGCCATTGGGCAAGGTTGAGCGCGTAGAAGTTATTCGTGAAGTGGAAGTGATTCGCGAAGTCCCAGCACCAGCTGTAGCACCTATCATTAAAGAGGTTGCTCCAGCTGACACCGACAATGATGGCATCGCCGATGATCGCGACCAATGCCCAGACACACTGGCCGGCGTCCGCACAGACAACACCGGCTGTGCCATTGCCCAAGCAGCAACACTCAACAAC
>JAGPVX010000056.1 GCA_018066805.1 Paraperlucidibaca sp.
ATCATCGTTTCCACCTAGATGGAATTATCATAAGCCATTATAAAATCAAAGTTTTTTGTTAAACTGCAAGCCCAATATATGCGCATGACTGTCGTAGAAACGACCACGAAAAGTACCACCATCGGCAGTACATTCACTCGCCCCCTGTGCCGCCGAGCCTTCGTAGTAGGTGCCAGTGCAGCGTTCGTGATAATTCGAGATGCCGGGCATGATGTACATATAGCTATAGGCGAAATCGATGGAGGTATTTTTATCGACTTCGTAACCAAGGCCTACCGAGGTCATCCAGCGATCATTATCCGCAAGGCCGGGATGGCGACCCGTTGGTCCAGAAATAGGCGTTTGGTCAAATTGAAGGCCGGTACGCAGCGTGAGCTTGTCGTTCCAGTGATAGTTAAAACCTACCGCCGCCGTAAACGAGTCGCGCCAGTTTTGCGCAAGCACGACCGGCCCTTGCTTAGTGTCGGTTGTTTGATTGATAAGCTCGACGCTCAAACTTTCAACCACCGAAGACTTATTAAACGTGTAGCTCATCATCATGTCTAAGCGATCGTTTAGCTCGGTAAAAAAGCCAATATTGAGCTTAGATGGGATGGTGAAAACCAACCTTGCATCGACATCCGGACGATAGTATTCACTGAGGAATGCGGGCAAATCTCCGGTCACCACATTGCCCAGTTCACTAGCTCGAAGATCAGAGAAATCCCAATCTAGCTCGCCATTCATGCGCACATCCGATGCCGAGCGATAGGAAACACTGAGTCGTGATTTATCGCTCATCTGGTACATATAGCCCAAGTTCCAGCCATAGCCCAAGCCGTAAACCTCGACGGTTGCGGATGACGTACTCGTTGGATCAGTAAGGCTGACGTTATTAAGAGCAGGAATTAAAACATCATTAAATTGCCCCAGAGTTGGCACGCCACCACCCGCAAACAAAGGAATAAGCAAATCCTTCACTCCTGCCGGCACAAATTGAGCAATGCCTTCCAATAATGGAGCTAGCTCATCAACGGGCAGCGGACTGCCTAGGTCGCCATTTAGTTTTTCAATTAATCCTTTATTGTTATTAATAATGGACTTAAACAAATATGGCGCAATTTTATTAACATCGATAGGTTTTTTGAATTTAGCATGACCAAGGATTGCTGATACGCCGAAACCGATGCTGTGCTTATCATCAAAGCGAATAGACATCGATGGGTTAATATTGATCGTCTCAATCGCGACGCTGTCAATGAAATATCGGCCAAACCAATCACTCTTGTAGTTCAAGTTTCCGCCGCCTGGCGAAAAAACACCAATGCCTAAGCTAATGCTGTCGTTGTACGGCGTCGTAGCAAAAAGAGCACCTACTGGCAGCACGGCAGGAAAAATACCGCTGGGCTGAGGGCCAACAGCAGGCATTGCGGGCTTGGGATTAGCAGCACTCATGCAATCGTATTTACTGCAGTCTGCCGTAGGCCCGGTATCTGGCGCCTGCCCCATATCTTGAGCGCGCGTGGTGCCCTTATTTTCCACCTTGGTTGATGCCGCAATTAGCGCAAATGGCTGAGACACGTTGGTGCCACGCAGGCGCGCCATGCCAGCAGGGTTATAAAACAACACCGATGCGTCATTTGCCTCGGCAGAGTTCGCATTCGACGTACCTTGGCTGCTGATTGCAATGACTGGGACTTCAGCACCCGCAGACCATACGAATGATGAAGCACCTAAAGCTAGTGGCAAAAATAGCCCACTAAGTACGCGATAATGAGTACTCACTTTGCTCACCTCTTATTTTATTTTTATTGTTGAGCTTTGTTAATTAGCCGTGCTTTTCAGCAAGCAAGCGCACTTGGCGATTCAGCAAACGCATCACTAACTCATAAGGCAGTGCAAACTTGCACTGGAACCAATACCCCACCCGAATATCTGGCGAAGTGAAAACCATATAGCGGTTATCTTTAATGCCTTTCAAAATAGCCTGTGCCGCCTTTTCTGGCGTTACTGCATGGCGCTGGAAGCGCTTCACGGTCGCCTGAACTTCAGGGTTATTGCGATCAACACCCACAATATTGACGGAGCCAACCAACGGCGTGTTGACCGCGCCAGGGCAAACCAAACTCACGCCAATGCCATGCTTAGCTAGGTCAAAACGCAGCACCTCAGAAATGCCGCGCACGCCAAATTTGCTAGCGCTATATGCCGCATGCCACGGCAAGCCAAACAGCCCCGCCGCCGATGACACATTGACGATATGACCGCCGCGTCCGGCCTCAATCATTTTCGGCACAAAGCTTTCTAAGACATGAATCGGGCCCATCAAGTTGATCTCGATGACTTGGCGCCAGTGCTCATGCTGTAGGCGGTCGATGCTGCCCCAAATGGAAATGCCGGCAATATTCATCAGCACGTCCATGCTGCCGTGTACGCTGTGAATATCACGCGCAAAAGCACAAACCGCGTCATAATCAGCAATATCAAATGCCTGATATAACGCCACCTGCCCGCCTTTGGCACGAATCTCGGCAACCACTGCTTCTAGTCCATCGGCTTGTACATCGGTCAGATAAAGCTCGGCACCCTCGCCGGCGGCGACCACAGCGGTAGCTCTGCCGATGCCGCTAGCAGCGCCAGTGATTAAGCATTTTTTACCTTGCAGACTAGACAGCTTCATGGCCGATAACTTCCTACTGACAACAAACAATTGCCAATTATCTTGCCCGTGCTAGCGTCATTTGCACGTAGCTTATTCGGCCAAAAAATGCACCTATATAAGCCAGCACCATTTTCTCCCTCGGCTTATGGCAAGATCAGGCACAAGAGTCAGCAAGCGCTAAAACTAATGGAGCAACGGCATGTCCAATGCGCTAGAAGAACCGACCCAAGGCTGGATATCCGCTCGCCACGTTCAACATCTCGTGGCCTCGGGCGATAACACCGGACTACCCATCGACCTATTGCTCGAAGAGGCTGGTTTATCGCGTAAAGACTTTGCCAATGTCGACGACCACGTCTCGGTGGCGTCACTTGAGCGCTTATTAGAGGTGTCGTCGCATTACTTCTCCGATCCCATTCTTGGTCTGCATGTTGCGCAAGAAATTCAACCCGCCACCTTCGGCTTGCTCGGCTATATCGCTCAGGCTTGCCCACGCTTTTCCGACGTGCTTGCTGCTGTGACACGCTATAACGGCCTGCTCAGCGACATCGGCGACTCCTCCATCAGCTTTGCCCCAGGCGCCGTGCATTTGCAGTGGGAATGCCTTGCAGGTGGACCACTATTTCGCCGTCATGTCAGCGAATATATTTTGGGCGCATTCGTGGTGCTGACTCGCCTACTCATTCCAGAGCAGAAGTCATTATTTTCAGCAATCCATTTTCGTCATGAAGCGCCAGCACAAGCTCGCCTGCTATTGGACTACCAAACATTTTTTCAATGCCCGGTGTATTTCAGCGCACCACGCTCAGCTGTCGTCATGCCGGCTTCGATTTTGAAAGTTCCGCTGCGCCATGGCGATGCCTTCATGAAGGAGATGCTCGAGCGCCATGCCTTGCAGCAGCTTGAGCAGCGCAGCAAAGAGCACTCGATCGAAGAGGCTGTCTGCCAACTTATGCTCGCCATGTTGCACGACCGCTTGCCAGATAAAGAGCAAATTGCCGCACAGTTGGGCATGAGCAGTCGCAGCCTGCATCGCAAGCTGCAAAAAGCTGGCACCACTTATAGCGAGCTGCTCGATCGCGTCAGGCTCAAAGTGGCACACGAGCATCTCGATGCAGGAAAAATACCGCTAACCGAAGTGGCCGAGGCTCTAGGCTTTAGTACACGCCAGGCATTTATGCGTTGGTTTAAAGGCCAAACGGGAGAGACCACAAGCAGCTATCGCGAGCGCCAACAAACGCCAATTACGGAGTAGCCTTCATGACTAATGATTTTCTGCAGCCACCACAAGGTTGGCTAACACCCTCATCGGCGCGCCTGCAAGTACCAGCGCCAGCCCAGCGTGGCTTAGTATTTCGCACGATCTCTAAGGTTTCAGCACTTTTTGGCCGCCAGCAAGTGCCTGATATTTTCACCGTGATGCACATAAACCCAAGTTTGTTTTGGCCTTGGCTACTGTTTGCATCGCGCCTGATGCCTTTTGGTCGCTTAAGTGGGCGTGAGCGCGAAATGGTCATTCTACGCACGGCATGGAACTGTCGCAGCCGCTATGAATGGGGTCAGCACGTTGAACTCGCCTTGCGTGCCGGCGTTAGTGGCGATGACATTGTGCAACTCACAGGTGAGCCAAGCTCCGTCAGTGATCGCTGCATACAAGCACTTATACAGGCCTGCAATGAGCTGTGTGAAAGCAGCCACCTTTCCGATGGCACTTGGGGCTTACTCGCCGAGCACTATGATGAGAAACGGCTAATTGAAATCATTCTGCTAATTGGCCACTACCGTATGATTGCCGGCTTTCTAAATGCTAGCGGCCTTACTTTAGAGCCCAATATTGAAGCGACTCTGCAGGATTTTTATGCGCGATTAAAAAGGTACTAACAAGTTAACGTTCAGACTCAACAATAGTGGTCTTTTACACCTCACTGTGGCGAACATTTTTGCCAAAGTTGGTGTCCTAAATCATTAGATCACTACACGGGCTACTCTATGACGGGAACTCAGTATGAGAGTGTCTCTGCTGTCCATAGGATAGCCACTACGGCTCGCCAACCCCCTGACTTCTTTAGACATTCCAGAAAGAAAAAACCCCTGATTTCTTTTAGAAGTCAGGGGTTTATCATTTGGCGGTGACAGAGGG
>JAGPVX010000078.1 GCA_018066805.1 Paraperlucidibaca sp.
AACTATGCCATTAGCCATTTTTGACCGACTCGAGTCGGAAGTTCGCTCATATGTTCGCAGCTACCCAACGGTGTTTACCCGCGCTGTTGGCAGCCACATCACCAACGAAGAAGGTCGTGAGTACCTCGACTTTTTCGCCGGCGCTGGCAGCTTGAACTATGGCCACAACCATCCCACGCTGAAGGCTGCGCTCATCGAATACTTACAGGCCGATGGCATTTTGCATGGCCTAGACATGGCCACAGAAGCCAAGCGTGAGTTCATCGAAACTTTCGAGCGTACGATTTTAAAACCGCGTCGCCTCGACTATAAAATTCAGTTCACCGGCCCTACCGGCACCAACGCTGTTGAAGCAGCCTTGAAGCTGGCTCGCTTGGTCAAAGCACGCAACAACATCCTGTGCTTTACCAACGCTTTCCACGGTGTGACGACGGGTTCGGTTGCCGCCACGGGTTCAAGCAAGTTCCGCGATGCCACTGGTGCCTCACTGACTGACACGCAGTTTGTGCCCTACGCCAACTACTATGGTCGCGACATTAATACCCTCGACTTGATCGAAAAGCAGCTTAGCGATCCAGGTTCAGGCATGGACGCACCAGCCGCTGTTTTGGTCGAATGTATTCAGGGCGAAGGCGGCATTAATACCGCATCAGCCGATTGGCTACGTGGCCTTGCTGCCATGTGCCGTCGCCATGACATGCTCTTGATTGTCGATGACATTCAAATGGGCTGTGGCCGCACCGGTTCATTTTTTAGCTTTGAGCAAGCGGGTATCAACCCCGACATCGTGACCTTGTCGAAATCGATCTCGGGCTATGGCTTACCTATGGCGCTAGTGTTGATCAAGCCTGAATACGATATTTGGACGCCATCGGCTCACAACGGCACCTTCCGCGGTAACAACGCGGCATTCGTTACCGCCACTGCTGCGCTAAATACCTTCTGGGCCGACAACAGCTTTGCTGATGAAGTCCGCGTTAAAGGCCGCTTATTGCATCAGCGCCTTGAAGGCCTGCGCAAACGCCATCCAGGCATTACCGCCATTCGCGGTCGTGGCATGGTTGCCGGTATCGTTTTAGAAAATAGCGACATGGCCGATGCTGTGAGCGCGCGCTGCTTCGAGCAGGGCATGATTATTGAGACCTGTGGCCCACATGGCGAAGTGGTCAAAATGCTGCCGCCACTAATCATGAGCGAGGCCGACCTAGAAGCTGGCTTACGCATTTTTGATGAAGCTCTAACTCACGCCCGCCGCACCTTAGCGCCTGCCACCATTGAGGAGAAAACTGCATGATCATTCGCCATTTTGATGAGATTGCGGCCAGCAGCCAAGCCGTCCATGCCGATAACTGGTCAAGCTTTCGTCTCCTGACTCGCAAAGATGGCATGGGCTTTTCTCTGCATGAAACCTGGATTCATCCAGGCACTGAAACGCATATTTGGTACAAAAATCACCTAGAAGCTGTGTACTGCATTGAAGGTGAGGGCGAGATTCAGCCACTACACGGCAGCGAAGATGCACCGACACCAGGTGAGCCTATCGCGATCCAGCCCGGCACCATGTATGCGCTCGATAAGCACGACCGCCACCTGCTGCGTGCCACCACACGCCTGCGCCTAATTTGCGTCTTTGATCCACCCTTACGCGGTGACGAAGTCCATGGCCCAGATGGCGCTTACCCAGCAGATCCGGAGTAATTTTATGTTGTCCCTATGCCGCGACCCCTATCCATCACGAGCTATAAGCGAGCATTTACTTGCACGTCGCCATGAGCCCGTGGTGTGGTCGGAAGCCAGTGCTCGCCCAGAATGGCTGAGTGCTGAAGATGAAGCCAAATTTGCTGAGCAAGGCTTTTTAGTATTGCCCAATGTGCTCACTGCCGATGAAGTGGCTGAGCTCACGGTTGCGATGACTCAACTTCGCGATGAAGTAACGGCTAACGACTCACCGCTGGTTCTGCGTGAGCAAGAAAGCGATGACATTCTGTCGTTTCTCGACCTGCCATCGGCTAGCCCGCTGTTTGATCGCCTAGTTCGCCATCCCAAACTACTTGAGTTTGCGCGCTATATTTTGGCCAGCGAAGTCTATTTGCACCAAAGCCGTTTGAACTATCGTGCCGCCAATACGCAAGAAGAGTTTTACTGGCATTCAGACTTTGAAACTTGGCATACCGAAGATGGCATGCCTGCTATGCGCGCTCTGTCATGCTCAGTATTGCTCACCGATAACCTTGCGGAGCATGCGCCAAAGTTACTGATTCCTGGCTCGCATAAAACCTATGTTGGCTGTGTTGATCCTGCTACCTGCCCCGTCACCGACGACGAAGCCGCGCACGAGTCGCACACCATGGGCCAGCCATCTCCAGAGATTTTGTCGCTGCTGACTCATCAAGCAGGCGAAGTCACCAGTGCAACAGGCTATGCCGGAAGCGTGGTGTTTTTCGACTGCAATATTCAGCACTGCAGCGCTGATGTCACGTCTGAGCATCCACGCGCTAACGCCTTTCTGGTCTATAACAGCGTAGAAAATATGCTAGGTACACCAGCCAATGGCCTTGAGCCGCGACCTGAATATTTGGCTCATCGCGAACAAACCGACCCGCTGCAAGATGCCGACTAAATAATTGTATTTATTACATTAAATACAATTATTTAAGCATCAACGAAAAGCCACAGCACCTTCATATGCTGTGGCTTTTTGCTATTACAGAAGCTACAGAAAATACCCAAGATGTTTAATCAAAAAAAATTGATATAGCGATCATTGGCAGTTACACTGCCGTGCTATGCCAACCTCACCTGCGCCACTCATCGCCACCGACTCTGCTCTTGCCCAACTCGCGAGCTGGTTGCGTGCGGCCGGTGATCCGCTGCGCCTGACAATTTTGCGCTTGCTCGAACGCGACGCATTTGGTGTGTTGGAGCTGTGTTTTCTGCTCGATAGCAAACAGCCGTCGCTCAGCCATCATCTGAAAATTTTATTACACGCCGGCCTTGTCACTACTCGGCGTGAACGTACAACGGTTTTTTATCGCCGCGACCCAAGTGGTGCTGAAGCCGGAAGCTTGAAACGTCGACTGATGGCCGAGCTCGATGAAGGCGCATTGCCATTGGCGGTGATGCAGCGCTTAAAAACGATACACGAGCAACGCGCGCAAGCCTCACAGCGTTTCTTTACTGAAAACGCCACTAGCTTTCGCAGCCAGCAAGAGCAAATCGCCGCATTTAGCGAATACGGTCCTTTGGCCGCTGAGCGCGCGATTCGTGTGCCAGGCGAGTTATTGCTGGAAATTGGCCCCGGTGAAGGCGACTTACTGCCCATGGTCAGTCCGCATTTTGAGCAAGTTTTGGCTATCGATGCTTCACGAGAAATGCTCGATAAAGCTCAATCGGTGGTGACTGGCGCGCAGCTCAGTAATATCACGCTCAAGCATGGTGATTTGCTCTCGCACGCTCTGCAAAAAAAGGCCAATACCGTCGTCATCAATATGGTGCTGCACCATGTGCCGCAACCCGAGCAACTCATCGATCTCGCCTGCGAGCAGCTTGCCGATGATGGCCGCTTGATCATCACTGAGCTATGTGAGCACGACCAAGACTGGGTGCGTGATGCCTGTGGCGATGCTTGGTTAGGCTTTCCTGCCGAAGACTTGTTGCATTGGACGCGGCGCGCCGGCGTGCTACCAGTAAGTGCCGACTATTTAGCCTTGCGCAACGGCTTCCGTGTGCAAATTCATGAATTTCAAAAACCCGCTGCCGCGCCTCGCGGCACTACCCGTTAGGACGATGTTATGAGCGAATACAGCATTTTCACTTCCGAGTCGGTGTCTGAAGGACATCCGGACAAGCTTGCAGATCAGATCTCCGACGCTCTGCTCGACGCCATCTTGGCGCAAGACACGCAAGCCCGTGTGGCCTGCGAGACTATTGTCAAAACAGGCGTTGCTCTGATCGCCGGTGAAATCACCACCACCGCCATCATCGATTACGAAAAAATCATCCGCGATAAGATTGTCGAAGTTGGCTACGACAGCTCCGACGTCTGTTTCGATGGCCGCACCTGCGCGGTGATGAACATGGTCGGCGCGCAATCTCCTGACATCGCTCAAGGCGTTGATCGTAGCAAGCCCGAAGATCAAGGTGCTGGCGACCAAGGCCTGATGTTTGGCTATGCTAGCAATGAAACCGACGCGCTGATGCCTGCCCCAATTCTCTATGCGCACCGCTTAATGGAGCGCCAAGCACAAGCACGAAAATCTGGTGAACTCGCCTGGCTGCGTCCCGACGCCAAGTCGCAAATCACCTTCCGCTACGCCAATGGCAAGCCAGTCGCCGTCGATGCTGTGGTGCTCTCTACACAGCACAGCACCAGCGTTAGCGATGCCGATCTGCACGAAGGCGTGATGGAGCTCATCGTTAAAAAAGTGTTGCCGGCAGAGTGGCTAAACAAAGACACCAAGTTCTACATCAACCCAACAGGCCGCTTTGAAATTGGCGGCCCCATGGGCGATTGCGGCTTAACTGGCCGCAAAATCATTGTCGATACTTACGGCGGCATGGCACGTCACGGTGGCGGCGCTTTCTCAGGTAAAGATCCATCGAAAGTCGATCGCTCGGCAGCGTATGCCGGTCGTTATGTCGCGAAGAATATTGTTGCGGCTGGCTTGGCTGATCGTTGTGAGATTCAAGTGTCGTATGCCATTGGCGTGGCTGAGCCAACCTCGGTCTCGATCAACACGTTCGGCACTGGCAAAATCAGCGATCAGCGCATCATCGATTTAGTGCGCGCGCATTTCGACCTGCGCCCTTATGGCCTCACCCGCCAGCTCGATTTGCTGCACCCGATTTACAGCCCAACCGCGGCGTATGGCCATTTCGGCCGCAAGCCCTACGAGCTGACTTACGATCACACCGTGTGGGAGCAAGGCCGCAAAGTCGCTAAGCAACACACCGCGACAGCGTTTACTTGGGAACGCACCGATAAAGCTGAAATGCTGCGCGCTGAAGCTGGTCTGTAACAACGGGGCTGCAAAAGCAGACCTGTAAAAGCCCTAACGACTTACCGAGCAGGGACGCTCGGTAAGTCGGTTTTAACTTGGTGGCAGCTGGCTTAGATGCCCATTGCCGATAAGCGGCGCAGGGTTTCCGTGATGATGGTTGCCAACAGCGGATGATCGGCAGCCCACATCATCTCTAGACGATGCAGCTCACTTTCGAACGCCTCAGCACTGGGCGGCTGATTGCTGCGAAATTGCAACGCCATCGCGTCCATCGACTCTTCCATAACTTTTCGTTGCTGCGGCTCTAATGCGTGGGCATCCATGCTGGCACGCCATTCGGCCATCTTTCGATTCATTTCTTGAATGCTCATGTTTTCGCCCTTTCTGTGCTGATGATGTCTTTGATAATACGCATAAACATCGGGAATGGAGCACTTCAATCGCGTTAAAAATATGTTTCGCCATTAGTACTTGCGTAAAGCTCGTATCTTCGCAAAGCTCACTGCCTGACCCATCCTGACCTAGAAGCAGAGAGGAGCGCATATGCGTCGAACTGGACGCCGCTACCGTAGCGGCCGCGCAGCGGAAAACTACGACATTATCGTTATTGGCTCCGGCATTGGCGGCCTTAGCCTTGCCGCGCTAATGACTAAGCTCGGAAAACGTGTTTGCGTGCTTGAGCAGCATTACACCGCCGGCGGCTTTACCCACAGCTATGAGCGCGAAGGCTTTGAGTGGGATGTCGGTGTGCATTACATTGGCGAAGTGCATAAACCCCACAGCACCTTGCGCCGCTTATTTGATGTGATTAGCGATGGCGCGCTGAAATGGTCGGCCATGGACAACACTTACGATCGCATCATCATTGGTGATCGCCGTGTGGATTTCGTCGAAGGCCGTGCCGCCCTTATCGATAGTCTGGTAGAGCACTTTCCAGCTGAAGAAGCCGCTATCCGCCGATACATCGAGTTAGTAGATGAAACTGCGCGCTCAGCGCAAAAGTTCTTTGCTGGCCAAGCCATGCCGCGTTTATTGGGTCGCGCCTACCACACCGCGCGGCCCTTATTAGTGCCAAAAAACTGCTACCGCAGCGTGCGCGAAGTCCTGGAAGAACTCACGCAAAATCAAGAGCTTATTGGCGTACTAACTGGCCAGTGGGGCGACTACGGCATGGTGCCGCGTGATGCCTCCTTCCTAATGCACGCCACGGTGGTTAAGCACTATTTTGGCGGCGGCAGCTATCCTATCGGCGGCTCATGGCAGATTCCCGACACCATCACGCCGGTGATTCGCGCCGGTGGCGGTGAGGTTTTCACCTATGCCAAGGTCGAAGAAATCGTCATTGAGAAGGGCCGTGCAGTTGGTGTGCGCATGGAAAATGGCGATGTCTTGCGAGCGCCACAAATCGTTAGCTCTGCTGGCGCGCGCCTAACATTTGAAAAGCTATTACCGGCCACTGTGCGCGAGTCCTTGGGCTATCCCGCCAAGCTCAAGCAGGTGAAAACCTCGAGCGCGCATTTATGTATTTATGCCGGCTTTAAAGGCACTGCTGCTGAGCTGGGACTGCCAAAAACCAACCTATGGATTTATCCGACACCGCATCATGAGGCCAATACTGCTGCTTTTCAGGCCGATGTAAACGCTCCGTTCCCTATGCTCTATATTTCCTTTCCTTCAGCGAAAGACCCCGACTGGAACACCAACTATCCCGGCAAAAGTACCGTGGAAGTACTGACTATGGCGCCATGGCAGTGGTTCGAAAAATGGCAAGACACGACCTGGGGCCAACGCGGCGAAGACTACGACACCTTCAAAGCGCAGTTGCAGGAACGCTTGCTAGAGGCGCTGTATAAAGAACTGCCGCAGCTGCGCGATGCCTTGGTCTATGCCGAACTGTCGACGCCACTTTCCACCGCTTGGTTTGGCAATTATCCCGAAGGCGAAATTTACGGCTTGGATCATGACGTTGAGCGCTTTCGTCAGAGCTGGCTACACCCCATTACGCCCGTGCCAGGCTTAGCCTTAACAGGGCAAGATGTTGTCACCGCTGGTGTTGGTGGCGCGCTCATGGGCGGCATGCTCACGGCTTGCGCAATCATGGGTCGAAAGGCTAATAAGGTCATGGATTTGGTTAAAAACTGGCAGCCGCAATGAAGCACGATACCGAGGCGTTTCGCGCACGCTATCGTGCCGCCATGCATCCGCGCTATTCCGGGCGCTTGCATGCGCTTTGGATAGCCGTCGCCGGCCTCACGGTGGTGTTGGTATCGATGGCGCAATTAGAGGCGGTGCAAACCTTCGAATGGCTAGTGCTAGCCCTCGCACTATTGCTGGGAAATATTGGCGAATACGCCATACATCTAAGCCTTGGGCATCGCAAAAAACGCTGGGCCAAGCTTTTTTACCAGCGCCATACCGGCGACCACCACAGCTTTTTCACCGACAGTAATATGCAATGGCAATCGCCAAGCGACTGGCGCGTGGTGTTGTTTCCAGCGTGGTTGATTATCGTCGTTGTCGCGTTTATTGGCGCTCCGGGCGCATGGGCGTTTAATCATTTTGTCTCGACTAATGCCGCTTGGCTTTGGTTGGCCGGCATTAGCGGCACCTACGTGCTCTATGAAGCATTTCACTTTAGCGATCATCTGCCCGATGGTCATTGGCTGCACCGGCTCGTGCCAGGCTTGGCGGCAATGGCGCATCTGCATCGCCTGCATCATCATCGCGACGACATGACGGCGGTGAACTTTAATCTGACCTTTCCTCTGACAGACTACGTTATGGGTACACTGCGGTGGACGCCTCGAGAGCCGACAACTACGACGCAAGATTAAACCTCGTGCTAGCCCGCGCGCTGACGGATTAGCGCACGTTTTGACTGCATAGCCTTAACCAACTTCACACGCGTTGTGATGCCTTGCGCAGCCAATGCCGGCACTGCCTTTAACCACAACATCGCCGTCAGCCATGCATCTTCCAAGGCGTGATGGCGCTCTTCGACCACGATCTCATGCCACTGCAACCAGTCATCTAAGCTCGCTTGCTCCAGCCCGGCAGCTGGCCATGCCAAAGCAAACACGTCGGCCGCCTCCAGCCAACGCCAAGGCAGCATGGGATAGCCAGAGCGGTACATCGCCGCCTTAATAAAACTACGATCATGGCCATGGTGATAGGCCAACACCGGCGCCGCGCCGACAAACTGCGCCAAGGTGGTGATGCCCTCGTTCAAGTCCATGCCATCGGCTAATTGGCTGGCGGTAAGTCTATGCACCAAGACACTATCGCCCAAACCTTGCGCATCGGATGTGTTGAGCGTGGCATACCATTGCTCACCCATACTTAAAGCGCCGGCCTCGTAAGTGACCGCCGCCAATGACAGCAGCTGATCCTGCTGTGCAGAAAACCCCGAGGTTTCGGTGTCTAAAATAATGATGCGATCGCTCGCCAATGGCGTCTCATCAAGCGCTGCTGACTGTGGCCACCACGCAGGCAATGGCCGACGAATCACTTGCCACCATTGCGAGAGCTTCATAGCCCAACTCGGCTCGCCATATCGCGCTGTAGACGCTGCACTTGGCGCAGGCATTCGCGCAAAATTCGACGATTTAATGGATTTAACAGATCTGGGTTTAAGCGGTTATGCAAGGCGAGACCTGCGCGTTGCTGCTCTTGATGTAGCTGCAAGCGCAGCAGTTGTAAGTGCTGAAATGCTTCCTCATAGGCCGCAGCATCGACTGCTCTTAAACCATCTACACTAGCTAAATCACGCAGGCGCTGAGTGGTTGATACCGACGACACGCCATGGGTAAGCGCGAGCACTCTGGCCGCCTCGACTATTGGCGCTAGAGCTTCGGTTTTCAGGTCAAAGGTATTGGGGTGATCGCCGCCACGGCTTAAGCGAAAGTCGCGAATTTGCCCCAGTGGTGGCCGGCGGCGCAGAGCATCTTCAGTCAAAATACGGCGAAAAATATCACGCTGCTGTGTCCACTCCAGCAAGGTTTGGCGCAAAGATTCAACGCCTGCGATGTCGCCTTGCACGGCACGCATATCGAAGAAAATAACCGCTTCCAATACTTTCTCTGGTGTTGGCTCGTGGATGATTTTCGCAAAGCGCTGTCGCCATTCTGCCGCGCTCAAGCAGCACCTCCGCTGCCCCGCCATGATGCCACCTGGGCACCAAACCAGACCTAAGCTATCGAGCTGCTTATTGACCTCGCTTGCCCATGGCAGAAATTGCTGGCGCACGGCTTCGGTCTCATCGGGCTCGGCATCGAACCATAGGCCGTTATCTTGATCGGTGTGCAGGGCCTGCTCTTCGCGCGCCTCGCTGCCAAAACAGAGCCAAGTAAATGGTCGCGTTGGCGCACCATGACTAGCGCTTACTAGGCTAATAACGCGCTGTACGATTTGATCATTGAGGCGAGCAATAAGCTGAGTGATTTGATCGGCCTGAGCGCCGCGAGCGAGCAACTGATCAACCAATTTAGCTAATGCCAAACGGCTGGCTTGCAGCTTATCAATGCGCGTTGCACAGCGAATATCTCGGCTTAAGCTGACTAAATTAAGCCGCTGCAGGGCAAAGATATCGCGCTCAGCCAAGACACCCAGCAGGCGTCCATTGCGGCAAATCACCATATGCGTGATGCCTTTCTCGGCCATCAGCAATGCCGCTTGAAACACCGGTAAGTCATGCTCAACGGTGATCGGCTGCGGCGTCATCCAAGCTGATATTGGTGCCTCGGGTTGCCAACCTTCGAGAACCAAGCGACGGCGTAAATCGCGCAATGTAAAAATGCCAATCGGCCGCCGCCCTGAGTCAATGATGACGATGCTGCTGACATGCGAGGCTTCCATTTGTGCAAGCACGGAGGCAAGCGTGGCATTAGGCATGGCAAAAATTGGAGCGCGCGCAACAAGACTGCTTATGGCCTGAGCCATAGAAAAATCACTACCCAGTTGACCAGCAACATGCTGCTGCATTTGTCGGCCAACTTCGGCAAGTAAGCCGCTAACACCGCCCAGAGCAAACTCGCGAAATGGCTCGGATTCACGCACTAGCTGAGCGAAATCATCACGCGCCCAACGCAGGCAAAAAGTGTCATTAAGTGCGACATGCTCAGTGCGAGTCGGCCGTTCGCCCATCAAAGCAGCTAGAGGAAAACACTCACCTAAACCAATCTCGAATTGCACATGGTCTTGCTGATGTTCATGGCGAACGCCTTGCACGCGGCCTTGATAGACCATGAAAAAGTGTTCGACGGGCGTACCGCTAGGGCTGAATAAGACACTGCCAGCCTGGTAGAACACCAGCTGGCCGCGGCTGAGCAAAAACTGCAATTCAGCTTCGGGCAAGCGGTCGAATGGTGGGTGCTGGCGCATAAAACGGCGCAGGCTTTCGCCGTGATGCTCCGTGGCCTGCGATTCGACTTGCGCCATGCCTGTGCCTCCGATGAAAACTCAACTCATCAATCAGCTTAGCAGGCGAAAGCGCGCACGAAACCTATGCGCGCACGCCCTACGACTAAAGTCAGAACGTTGGCATGCGGAACATTAGCTCAACGTTGCGATCAAGTGGTGTGCCTTGGCGCGTTAGGCCAAAACTGCAAATAGCATCTAGGCCACCATCGCTGCTGAGCTTTTGCAGACTATTTGGATCGAGCAAGTAAAATTGGCAGCGGTCATCGGCCTCGGCCAATTTGCGTGAGCGCTCGTAGGTATGAGTCAGCACAGGGCCACGTAGCGTGCCGGTGCCATTGCCGTTATCGAATAGCTCAATGAGGCGCTGCTCTTGCGGATGATCAATCAGCGACGCCGTTTCGACCTGCCAGAAGCCTCGGCAATGTGGTTTGCCATCGCTGGCAACTCCCGGCTTTTTGCATGCTATCGACGAGCTAATCTCTCCGTTAGTGCCGGCCAACTTGCCATCCTCACCACTAGTCACGGCAAAGGGGCGTACGCGATGCAAGTGGGTATGCCCTGCCAGCCAAGCCACCATATTCGGATAGCTAGCCAACTCAGCATTTAGCTCTTCTGCTTTCACCTCGATAGGCACGGCAGCGGCAAACATGCCGAACTCAGCAAAGGTTAAGTCGGGATGGTGCGAAAAAACCATTACTAGTTGCTTCGCTTTATAGGCTTTATCTAACTCATCTTTTACCCAATTAAACTGCGCCCTATCGATGGTGCCATCAGAGAGTGCGAGCGGATTACGAATGAGATCGGTGGGTAGCCGCGGATCAGTGCCATCAAGGACAGTGTTAAGCACTAACATGCGGAACTTGCCGCTAGTAAAAGCGTAGTAGCCATCGTTGCGTTTGTCGCCGTCATCACGGCGCGCGGCTTCAACGAAGTTAAAACCATGACCAACTGGCTGGCTGCTAGTTTCAAAAAACTCTTGGATGAACTCGCGCGGCTGAACAATATGGCGCCGGCCCGTGGTCAAAAATGACAGCTCATTAATGCCCACGCCCAATGGCAGCGTGCCGCGCAAATAGCCATCGTGGTTACCAAAAGCGACATACCACGGTGTTTTTAATGCCTGGTTCTCACAGCCTGCATCTGTGCCATTACAGCGCAGAACCTGCGGTAGGCCTGGAGCTTGAGTCAATGTTTGGCGACTTGGATCGGTGCCACCTTTATCATCGCGCCCTAGCTGCGCAGCCAGCTGATTGACGATTTGGCGCAATGTCCGAGTTAGCGTGAACTGAAAGCTTGGGTCACTGACATCAGGATCTGGGCTTTGGCTATCGGGCACGCCACGGCCTGTAAAGCGTGTACAGGCTTGCTGAATGACAAGTGTCGGCGTGCCTTTAGGCAGGCCTGCGACACAAGACTTCTCAAATGCGCTCATTTGATCGAATGTGCCATCGAGATTATCGATAAAACGGCGGGTTTCGGCCAGCGTGGTGAGGTCGGCGCTATCGCCAGTGACGATCATAAAGGCCGCTGGGTACTCTTTAATACAGTCGTTGCTATGGCCGATCATATTATTGAGCACTTCGTCTGAGTACTCTTCTTGCAGGCGCTGTGCTGATTCAAATAGCGGATATATCGGATCGGAAACGCCTAGGCCATTAATGGTTTGACCTTCGTCATCGATGATGTGGTCATCGGTGTAATGTAAAAAGCGCAGCATCAGTGTGGCATCGGCCGTGCGGCTGCCAGCCGTAATGTCATTACGAGTGACGAACTGATCGGGTGCAAAGGCTTTGCAGTTGGCGGCTTTATTGGCAGATGCTGTTGTATCCGACGCCGGTGGACTCGTGACTCCCGACGAACTATTACTACTGCCACCACAAGCAACGAGCAGACTAGCAAGGGCTATCGTTAATAGCGTTAAACGCATGGCGTGCCTCATTTCTTTTATTTTTATTAGGCGCGCCGCATGCGACGCACTTATTGATGATGCCGGAGCATGCTAGCTATTTGTGGCCAGTATCAGC
>JAGPVX010000006.1 GCA_018066805.1 Paraperlucidibaca sp.
CCATCATCTTTAGACTTGCATCGACACACGCGTGCAGGCATGGTTTGGGCCTTGTTATTTCGCGTGGAGACCGAGGGTGACGCAGCAAGCTGAAATAAACGCCTTTACCCCCGGACTAAGCCGTAGCCCATTTAAGCCGGCTTGGTGGCTGCATAACGCGCATTTACAAACCTTATATCCAGCGCTGTTTCGCAAACTTAGCGTGCCTTCCCGGGTGCGCGAGAAGGTCGCTTTGAGCGATGGCGATTGGCTGTATCTCGATTGGCGCCTGCCAAAAACCTGGAAAGACTCAGGCATGCCCTTGGTGGTCATTGTCCACGGCCTCAGTGGCTGTAGCAGTTCGCAATACGTTGTTGGCCTGCAAAAAGCGCTGGAAATGCGCGGCTGGGCAAGTGTCGCAATGAATTGCCGAGGTGCCACCGGCGAGGCCAATGATTTACCACGCGCTTATCATGCCGGCGCTCACGATGATTTGGCGCAGGTTATGAACTTGGTGGCCGAGCGTTATGCTGGCGTGCCACTCAGCGTGGTGGGTTACTCCCTCGGCGGTGCGATGACATTGAACTATCTCGCCACCATGCCGCTGCCCGCGTACTTATTTGCGGCCACAGCAGTATCAGTTCCGCTCGATTTAGCTTCTTGCGCCGATCGCTTAGATCAAGGTTTGTCGCAAATCTATCGCAAGCACCTACTCGATAATTTGATGAATGCTTGGCAGCGAAAAGTGCTGAAGCTGCGCAGCCTAGGCCTTGAGGCCGATGCAGAGCGCATTGAGCACTTACTGGCACTTGGGCCATTTAACTCATTTCGAGCTTTCGATGATGCAGTGGTGGCGCCATTGCACGGCTTCCATAGCGCCGAAGACTATTACGCGCGCTGCAGCCCGCTGCAAAATCTGGCCAGCATTCATTGCCCGACCCTGATTATTCAGGCCGCTGATGACCCGTTTCTTACGCCTAAATGCTTCCCAGAGGCGAGCGAATTATCGTCATCGCTGTATTTAGATGTGTCGCCGCAGGGCGGGCATGTCGGATTTGTTGCCGCGGGAGAGCATTGGCGTGAGCCGATATATTTCTTGGAGCAGCGCATTCCCGCATTTTTGGATAGTCAGGTACCAGAGAGCGTACGTCGAGCTGAAATGGTTAAGCGGCTGCCCCCAGCGTATCAGTCGTCATTCGCTAAAACTGTCCCATAATGAGCTCTCAAGGCCGCTAAGCCGGCTTTAGCCTCGCCGCGTAAATACGGCGCCTCTAAGCAAATCACATGCAAAATTCCACGCCGCAGCATGGCTTCAGTGATGTCGCCCGTGCTTGTATCGCTTATTGCCTTGCCAGCAAGACTATCGTCAATAAATAGACCGGTGGTGTGTAAAAAGTTGACCCAGTTGGTGGCTGTAATCCAAATAGTAATGGCTAGGGTGTCAATGTCTGAATCATCAGCCTCGATCATGCCAGCGGCTATTTGCGCACGATACAACTCGCGCAGCTGAGCCAGTACCTGCAATGAAAACGCGCGATATTGTGTGCTGAGTTGAGCATTTTCGAGCAAGTGCGTCATATCTCGATGCAGAAAGCGAAAGTCCCAGAGGCTGGTGAGAACGCGCTCGAAAAGATTAGCTTTATCAGCCTGAGTGAGCGGGTGCACATCTGGAAAAGTTAGAGCAGCGGCCATGCGCTCGGCGTAGCGAGTGAACAGCTCAATGATAATCGCGTCTTTATTTTTGAAATGATAATAAAGATTGCCAGGACTCATGCCCATCGCCGCCGCCAAATGATTGGTCGTGACTTGGCGCTCACCTTGCGTGTTAAACAGCTGAAGGCTGGCGGCCAAAATACGGTCGCGGGTCTTGAGGGGGGCAGCAGAAGTCATCGGGTTCTCAGTCGCAACATTGACAGCTTAGAGTAAATGCTCTAAAAAATTGGCACAAGTCGCTCTACTGTCTTCAGCGCATATACTTTTAATTGAGGTTGCCATGGTTGCTCACGTTGCGGCATTAGCCGAACAAAATCCGCAAGTCGCTGATATGCAGCGAATTTTTAACTCACAACGAGCAGCGTATGGCCTCCGTCCGATGCCCTCGGCCGATGAGCGCATTGCGAGCCTGAAGCGTCTGCGCGAAGTCATCATCAAATATCAAGATGATTTAGCCGATGCGGTTAGCCAAGATTTTGGCCATCGCTCCACCCATGAAACAAAAATTGCTGAAGTGCTGACCTCGCTTGAGGCGGTTAAGTACGCCAGCAAAAATGTGAAAAACTGGATGAAGCCACAGAAGCGCCACTCTGGCATCTTGGCGATGCCTGCGAAAGCGCGTTTGCACCCGCAGCCGTTAGGCGTTGTTGGTGTCGTGGTGCCGTGGAACTATCCGATTTTCCTCGCCATTGGCCCGCTAGTGGGTGCGCTTAGCGCTGGCAACCGAGTGATGATCAAATCATCGAGCTTCACGCCGCGCTTAGGTGAAACGCTGAAGCGCATGTTGGCCGAAGCATTCAGCGAAGATACTGTGGCGGTGATCACTGGTCGTGGTGAGGTCTCGGAAGCATTCAGCCACATGCCATTTGACCAAATTACCTTCACTGGCTCGACCAATGTTGGCCGTACCATCATGCAAAATGCGGCGGCAAACTTAACGCCAGTGCTGCTTGAGTTGGGTGGAAAGTCGCCGACTATCGTGCACGAATCTTACCCAATGACCGATGCCGCTGAGCGCATCGCATTCGGTAAATGCTGGAACGCTGGTCAGACCTGTGTTGCGCCAGACTATTTGTTGCTACCACGCGGCAAGACCGACGAATTCGTCATCGCTTTCACTGCGCAAGTTAGCAAAATGTACCCAACGCTAGTGACCAATGCTGATTACACCAGCGTTGTGAACGACAAGCAGTACAGCCGCATTCAAAGCTATTTAGCCGATGCCCGTGAGCAGGGCGCTCGTGTGATTGAAATCAATCCTGCCAATGAGCGTTTTGAAAACACCCGCAAGATCCCTCCGACAATTATCATCGGTGCTAAGCCTGAAATGCTGATTATGCAGAATGAAATCTTCGGGCCAATCCTGCCAATTTTGGAAATTGAATCGCTGTCGCAGGCGTTAGAGTTTGTTAATTCACGCCCGCGTCCATTGGCGCTGTACTACTTCGATAATGACAGTGCGCGTGCCGACTATGTCGTTACCCATACGCACTCAGGTGCGACAGGCATTAATGATGTGGTTACCCATGTTGGTGTCGATGATCTGCCATTTGGCGGCGTTGGCCCATCTGGCATGGGTCGCTATCACGCTTACGAAGGCTTCCAAACTTACTCAAATATGAAAGCGGTGCTGGTGCGCTCATCGATTTATTCAGTGCGCTACATTCTGCCTCCGTTCAATAAGGCCTCGCATACGCTGATCAAAAAGCTATTTCTCGGCCAATAAAATGAGTTAAAACGGAGTCTTAGGGCTCCGTTTTGCTTTCTAAGTAGCCTTTTTATGTGCGCTAAAACTGCGGTAATAAACACGAACACCCCTCAATAAAAACAATACCGAGGATGCGATGACTTCAACCCCAATTAGCAAAATAAGCTCGGGCGTAAGCCGCCGAAACTTTTTGCGCACAGGTGCCATTGGCGGCTTTTTGCTTGCCACGGGTTCCGCTACTGCAATGCTAACCGGCTGTGCAAAATCAGTTCCTGCGAGTGATCGGCTATTTTTGCGTGAGCAAGATGTTGTGGTGCTAACTGCACTCATTCCTGTTGTGTTGGCTGATGCCTTACCCACTGGCGAGGCGCGAGCTGCGGCGGTAACACGCACGCTGGCCGCTATTGATGGCTTTGTTGGCAACACCAGCCCAGCAGTGATGGATCAGCTCTATCAACTATTTGATTTGCTTAGCCTGCCTCCAGCACGTGTGGCAGCGGCTGGCCTATGGTCGGATTGGCCAAATGCGAGTGAAAAAGACTTATTAGCCTTTCTCACGCGCTGGCAGCACAGCAGCGTTGGTTTGTTCCGCGCGGGCTATGCCGGCCTGGTCAAAATCATCACCGCCGGCTGGTATTTATTACCTGAAAGCTGGCCTGCCATCGGCTATGTCGCGCCAGTGCGCGTGGTTTAGGAATAGGAGCAAATCATGAGCATAACTGTCGCAGGAATTATTGATCCTATTCGCCGTGGCATCGCCAATGGCTGGAAAGTACATCACGCCGGCGAAATGGCGACTGACCAAAGCATCGAGTGTGATGTGGTGATTGTTGGCACCGGCGCTGGTGGTGGCACCGCTGCTGAAGTATTAACTCAGGCTGGCCTGAAAGTGGTCATGCTCGAAGAAGGCCCATTGCGCAGCAGCGATGATTTCAAAATGCAGGAGGGCGAGGCCTTTCGCGACCTCTACCAAGAAGGTGGCGGGCGCACCACAAAAGATGGCGCCTTCACTATTTTGCAGGGCCGTGCAGTTGGTGGCAGCACCACGGTGAACTGGACATCAAGCTTTCGCACACCAGCAGAAACACTGAAGCATTGGGCTGATGTAAACGGCGTTAAAGGCCTCGATGAAGCTTCTATGGCGCCGTGGTTTGAGCGCGCCGAGCAGCGCTTAAACATTAGTCCATGGATGGTTCCTGCCAATCCCAATAACGATGTTATTCGTACCGGTTGTGAGGCCCTGGGCTGGAGCTGGCATAGCATTCCGCGCAACGTTGCTGGCTGCTGGAACTTAGGCTATTGCGGCGTTGGCTGCCCGACTAATGCCAAGCAATCGATGTTGGTGACGACAATTCCTAGTGCATTAACCGGCGGTGCGGTGTTGTATCAGCGCGCTCGTGTTAGTCAGCTGATTATTGAGAAAGATCGTGTGGTTGGCGTGATGGCCGAAGGCATGCCCGAGCAAGGTTTTGCCCCGACAGGTCGTAAGCTAACCGTGCGCGCGCGCCACACTATCTTGGCAGGTGGCGCGATTAACAATCCCGGAATTTTGCTGCGCTCGAAAGCCACGGATCCACATGAATTGGTTGGCAAGCGCACTATGGTGCATCCAGTGAGCGCGAGCTTCGCCCAGTTTGAGCGTGAGATGAACGGCTGGACTGGCGCACCACAATCGCAGTACTCCGATCATTTCCAATGGAAAGATGGCGCTGCTGGCCCGATGGGCTTCAAGGTTGAAGTGTTGCCGATGTTGCCGGCATTTATCGCTGGCCTGTTGGGCAGTTTTGGCGAGACACATTTGCAGGAAATGAAAGCACTCGGCCATTTAAACGGCATGATTGCACTGATGCGCGATGGCTTCACTGAAGATTCACTTGGCGGTAGCGTCAGCCTGCGTGACGACGGCTCGCCCGTGCTCGACTATCCGATGACCGACAGCCTGGCCGATGGCCTGCGCCGTGCCTATTTGGCGATGGCCGAAATGCAATTTGCCGCAGGCGCTAAGCAAGTGCGCATGATGCAAATGGGCACGCCGGCATATAAGAGCTGGGCCGATGCAAAAGCCGCGATTGCTAACTTTAGCATTGAGAAGTTCCGCACTGGTCTAGGCTCAGCTCACTTAATGGGCGGCTGCGCCATGGGCGAAGATCCGCGCACATCGGTGGTGAATAGCCAAGGCCAGCATCATCAGCTAGAGAATTTAAGCATCATGGATGGCTCGGTGTTTCCGACCAGCATTGGCGCTAACCCGCAGCTGTCGATTTATGGTCTAGTCACGCGCAATGCCACGCTGTTGGCGCAGCAGTTAGCACCAATGACAGCGGCTCGTGCTTATGAGTGGGCGGCGCTGCGGATGCTTGGCTAAAGCTCTTTGTCAAGCCAGAGGCTGCTTATGCCTCGGATTTCTCGGCAGTTAGCTTTTCAAATTTAGCCTGCAATTCCTCACGACTCTCCGTGTGATTTGGGTCGATGGGGATGCAGGCGACGGGGCAGAGCTCCACACATTGCGGCACGTCGAAATGCCCCACGCACTCAGTGCAGAGCGCGGGATTAATCTCGTAAATTTCCGGGCCCATATAAATCGCCAGATTTGGGCAGGCCGGCTCACAGACATCGCAGTTAATGCATTCGTCGGTGATGAGTAGCGCCATATCTAGCTCTTGCGCGGGCCATGCCCGAGTTTTTCAGCGAAGGCCGCGAGCACAACAGGTGATACGAACTGCTGCACATCGCCACCAAGAATGGCGATCTCGCGTACCAAACTCGATGAGATAAACGACAAATGCTCAGACGGCGTTAAAAACACCGTTTCGAACTCGCTATTGAGCTGGCGATTCATATTGGCAAGCTGGAACTCATACTCAAAGTCTGACACCGCGCGCAGGCCACGCAGCACCACATTGGCATGCATTTCGGTGACAAAAAACGACAGTAGCTTATCGAAGCCGACCACTCGCACATTGGGCAGGTGAGCGATCACCTCTTGCGCCATGCTCACGCGTTCCTCTAGCGAAAATAGTGGTTTCTTCTTTTCGCTGGCGGCGACCGAAACAACGACTTCATCAAACAGGCGCGAAGCGCGCTCAATGAGGTCCTTATGACCGTTGGTGATGGGGTCGAAGGTGCCGGGATAGACGACGCGTGTGGACATGGGCATTCCTTGTTC
>JAGPVX010000007.1 GCA_018066805.1 Paraperlucidibaca sp.
GGTGGGTGTTGACGGGATCGAACCGCCGACCCGCTCCTTGTAAGGGAGCTGCTCTCCCAGCTGAGCTAAACACCCGCTGCACATCGTGTGGGCCGCATTATAGGGATAATCCTAGCCCTGTCAAAAGGAAAATGCGCCTTAGGCGCTTGATTGGCCGTTTTCTGAACATGCCAGCCCTTTTGCCGCCTCCACAGCCGCATTTAGCGTTGAAAACAGATTGCCAACCGAATCGCCAGCACGATTACTAATCTGATAGCCCTGCACCTGCAGAGAAAAGCTTGCGCGATCGAGCTCACCGACCTCTAGCACGCTCCAGCCGGTATCTTCCACCGGATACACATTGCCTATCATTAGGCTGTCTCGCTGATGAAGACCGGTGTGCCTGCTCGCGTGCGTTCAAATAGCGCCATCATGTCGGCGTTGCGCAGGCGAATGCAGCCATGCGAGCGTGGCTCGCCCATGGGCTCGGAGTCAGGTGTGCCATGAAAATAGATATAACGGCGCTGGCTGTCGACATTGCCACCGCGATTGAACCCAGGCTCGTTGCCGCAAAGCCAAAGAATGCGGCTTAGAATCCAATCACGGTTGGGATGCTGTGCGTGTAGCTCGGGCGTCCAGGTCTCACCCGTGAAGCGGCGGCCGCGCAGTACGGCGGCCTGAGGCAGGCCATCGCCAATGCGCGCGCGGATACGGTGCCAGCCGCGCGGCGTACATTCGCTGCCGTTAAGCTCGCCTACGCCATTGCTAGCGGTGGAAATGTCGTAATGTGATTGAACTTGGTCGCCACGCAGCTGCCAGAGCTGCTGAGTGGCAATGCCCACTAGCAGCCAATCGCCCACTGGAGTGTGCGTGGGCATAAATAGCGGCTTAGTGCAGCGTGGTGTGGTCGTCATCGCCGCCATCAGGATTGGCCATTTGATGGCTAGCAAGCTGTACGCCAGCGCCGATCATTGCGCGAGCAATATCTTGCGCACGGTCACCAAGCAATAGACGCGCTTCGCTAGAGAACTTTACGCTCACCAATGGTTCCGATTTGGCGCCGTCGCCACTGCGGCGCAATTGCATCTCGCCGTCTTCACTTTCCGATAACTCTAAGTAAGCAAATTCGCTCATGTTGCCCTCAACACACCGCCGCAAATGGTTTTCGCGGAGGGTTAATGTATTAAAACTCGACCAGCTCCGCGCGGAAAAAGCGAATCATATTGGTCAGTTCGCGATGAATTTCGTGCAGGCCTTCAAGATCACTAGCCGATAGCGGCTGATCTTCCTCGGTCATCACCAATGGAATAGCGATGCGCGCGGGTGACTCGTCGTCGAACTGCATTTCTGGTAGCTCGATAGGCTCGTAGCAGGTCGCACTTAAGGCGCTTAGGCGGCTGACCCAGCTCGATGAGTCTTCACCCAGACCAAGGATGATCTCGGCCTCAGGAGAACGCGCGCCGCGAACGGCCATTGCTTCACGTAGAGCCTGAGCTGAGCATGCTGCGGGCTGCACTTTGTAAAATTTCGACAGCTCTTGAAACAGTGCGGCTAAACCCGTGTGCAAATGCCAAATTGCAGCCTCACGCGCACTCAGTGCACGCGGCTCACTATTGAACGCTTCACTGTCGGCCAAGGCCTCGGCCAGCATGTCTAGCTGCAAGCGCGCGAAGTACAACTTTTGGTTGGTGCGCGAAGGGTAAGGGTTGCGGTGCTTGCTCATGATTTTTTCACTGCCGCCTTTTTCGCTGGTGCTTTCTTAACAGTAGCTTTCTTGGCTGGTGCCTTTTTAGCGGCCGCTGCTTTCGGCTCAGCTTTTTTCGGCTCAGTTACGCGCCATACGCCATCGACAAAGAAAGCCTGCCAACCAGTGGCCTTACCCTCTTCCTCAGTCATCACATACTGCTCTTTGGTTTTGCGGCTATAGCGCAAAATCGCCGGACGACCTTCGCCATCTTCTGCCGGAGCATCGAGCAAATAGACATGTTTCGGGTCGAGCTTTTCAGCCACCAGTTGAATCTCAGCTACCGTTGGCGCGCGAGTCTCACGGTTTTTCGGAAACTTGCTGGCCGCTAGAAATAAGCCGCTGGCACCATCGCGCAATAAGAAGTGATCATCGACTTTGCTACAGGCGAGCATTGGCATGCTGATTGGGTCGGCCTTGGGTGGCGCAGCTTCGCCATTGCGCAAAAGTTTGCGTGTGTTGCCACAGGCGCTATCGGTACAGGCAAAGTATTTACCAAAACGACCGGTCTTGAGCTGCATATCGCTGGTGCATTTATCGCACTGGATGATCGGGCCGTCATAGCCTTTGATGCGGAACTGGCCTTGCTCAACTTCAAAACCGGCGCAATCGGGATTGTTACCGCAGACATGGAGCTTGCGAGTGGCATCGATGAGGTAGCTTTCCATCGCCGTGCTACAAATCGGACAGCGATGCTTTGCACGTAGCTGCTGAGTTTCGGCATCTTCTGCGGTATCGAGATCTACAGCTTCATCGCCGCGCGTCAGGTTAACCGTGTGTTTGCAGCGCTCTTTAGGCGGCAAGGCATAGCCCGAGCAGCCCAAAAATACGCCGGTCGAGGCCGTGCGAATTTGCATAGGCCGCGCACAGTCAGTGCAGGGAATATCGGTCGCTACCGGCTGATTCGGGCGCATGCCATCTTCTGCTTGAGCAGCAGCGAGCTTGGCCTTGAAGTCGGCGTAGAAGCGATCGAGCACGCGCTTCCAGTCTTCGCTGCCCTCGGCGACTTGGTCGAGCTGCGCCTCAAGATCGGCGGTGAAGGCGTAATCCATCAGTGCGCTGAAGTTCTCAGTCAGACGGTCGGTAACGATGTCGCCCATTTTTTCCGCGTACAAACGACGGCTTTCCAAGCGCACATAGCCGCGATCTTGAATAGTCGAGATGATCGCCGCGTAAGTCGAAGGACGGCCGATGCCGCGCTTCTCTAGCTCTCGCACCAAGCTGGCTTCAGTGAAGCGCGCCACGGGCTTGGTGAAGTGCTGTGTGGGATCAAGCGCGCTCAGGCTCAAGGTTTCGCCAACGGCAACATCAGGCAAGACCACGTCTTCTTTGTCCTTACTCAAGGCACTCATCACGCGTGTAAAGCCATCAAAGCGCAAGATGCGACCACGTGTGCGCAACTCGAAGTCGGCGGCGGCCACGGCCAAGCTGGTGCTGGTGTACTCGGCTTCGGTCATTTGGCAGGCCAAGAATTGCCGCCAGATTAAGTCGTAAAGGCGCTCAGCATCTTTCTCTAAGCCTGCGAGTGTGCCGGGTTTAGCGTTTGCGTCCGATGGCCGAATGGCTTCGTGAGCCTCTTGCGCGCCATCTTTACTGCTGTAGCGAATTGGATTTTCTGGCACATAGCGCTCGCCATAATTCGCCACGATAAACGCACGCGCGCTGGCGACGGCATCTTGGCTCAAGTTGGTCGAGTCGGTACGCATATAGGTGATATGACCGGCTTCGTATAAACGCTGCGCCAAGGTCATGGTTTTCTTCACCGAGAAACCTAGGCGCGTGCTCGCGGCCTGCTGCAAGGTGGAGGTAATGAACGGTGCCGATGGCTTGGTGCGCGTGGGTTTATCATCGCGCTTCGCCACTTTATAGGCGGCCTTTTGCAGTACCGCTAAAGCGGCATCAGCCTGAGCTTTGTTGACTGGCTTGAAGGCTTCACCAGCTTGGCGAGTAACCTCTAAACGCAGCGCCACATCGTTTGGCGTTAAGGTGTCAGCGTGAATCTCCCAAAACTCTTCAGGCACAAAGGCGCGGATTTCACGCTCACGCTCAACCACCAAACGCAGCGCAACCGATTGCACACGGCCAGCAGATAAGCCGCGAGCGATTTTTTCCCAGAGCAGCGGCGACACCATAAAGCCAACAACGCGATCGAGAAAACGTCGCGCCTGCTGAGCATTTACACGGGCAATATTGAGCTCACCGGGCGCTTTAAAAGCCTCGGTAATCGCGGTCTTAGTAATTTCATTAAACACCACGCGCTTATAGCGGCTGTCGTCACCACCAATGACTTCGCGCAGGTGCCAAGCAATGGCCTCCCCTTCGCGATCCAAATCGGTTGCGAGATAGATGATGTCGGCATCTTTCGCTAGAGCTTGCAGCTCGCTGACCACCTTTTCTTTGCCGGGCAAAATCTCGTACTTAGCGATCCACTGCTTTTCCGGGTCAACGCCCATTCGACCCACTAACGCAGCTTGCTGCTTAGCACCTTTCTGGGCAGCTTTTTGCTCAGGCGTGAGTTTGCGCGTCTCGGCTGCGGCTTTCGCGCGCTCTGCCGGCGTACTGCCGCCACCACTTACTGGCAAGTCGCGCACATGGCCTACACTCGACTTCACGATGAAGTCTTTGCCTAGGTACTTGTTGATAGTCTTAGCTTTTGCAGGCGACTCAACGATGACCAGCGATCTGCCCATAGTGGGAGGTTTCCTCAAAAAGTGATGGGGTCGCGCGCTACCAACCCAATAAGCCGCCTATCTTCAAGGCCTTGCGCGAATGGGTCAAGCGCTGGCAGCGGCTAATACTGACCGCATAGTGTCAACCGAGGCGGTTTTTGCATCTTCACGCCAATAGACAATGGTGGCATTGGTCAAAACTTCAATACCCAACCAAGTCTCTGGCGCCGGTGTTGGCCAAGGCATGGCATTGAGCCAAGCTTCGGCGTTATCTACTGGCTGCCAATTGCCTAAACCTGCGTGCCAGCGCCATTTGCCAATGAGCGCTTTCGGTAATGCGTGTGGCCATTGATAGTGCGCAATCATGCGGCGACCTTCAGGCAGCTCTAGCCATTCTGGCGCTGGCCGTAGGTGCACACTGAAACCAGCATCTTTCGCTTGCTTGCGCTGCGCCATGAGTGCGCGATCACGCGGACTAGGTTTCAACCACATGATATTGCCGACAATAAAGGCAATGACTAAGAACAGGATAATGATGAAGGTCATCATGAATGAATTCACTTTTGAATTACTGGAAAGGCGGCAGTCTAGCCTGATTCGCCACTTGTCACACAACTACTGTACATAATGACAGGCTCGGTGTAAGGTTTGTCAACTGCTAATTGAGAACGCCGCCATGATCGCACTAACCACACGCCAAGCTGAAGTTTTAGATTTCGTCCGTGATTGCCTAGAGCGCAATGGCATGGCGCCAACGCGCGCTGAAGTGGCGATCAAATTTGGCTTTCGCTCGAAAACAGCAGCAGCCGATCACCTTCGTGCGCTTGAAAACAAAGGCTATATTCGCCTGCATCCAGAACTGTCGCGCGGTATTCAATTGCTTATTGATCCCGATGAAGATGCCGATCTGATACCAGTCATCGGCTCGGTGGCTGCCGGCTTGCCCTTAGAGGCAGTGGAAAATCATGACCATAGCTTGCCAGTGCCACGCGGCTTGTTTAGTAAGCGACCGACCTATTTGCTGCGCGTGCGCGGCGAGTCGATGAAAGATGCCGGCATTCTCGATGGCGACTTAATTGCCGTCTACAAAACTCATATCGCGCGTGCAGGCCAGATTGTCATTGCCCGTATCGATAATGAAGTCACGGTGAAGTATCTCGATTTCGAAAAGAAGATGATCAAGCTAGTACCAGCTAACACTACGTTTCAGCCACAAATCATCACTCCCGATAAAGTCATCATCGAAGGTGTGTTTGTTGGGCTTATTCGCGATAGCTTTTTGACTTAATAAGCTGGCAGCTCGGGCAGGCTACGCTCTGTGAATGCAAAGCCTAGCCTGCCTACTAACCGCTTCGAGGCTTAGTGCTTGTCCTGAATCAGCTCGATTTTGTAGCCATCGGGGTCTTCGACAAAAGCAATCACGGTGGTGCCATGCATCATCGGGCCAGCTGGACGCGACACCTTGCCACCCTTTGCGATCACTGCATCACAGGCGGCGTAGGCATCGGGCACTGCCAGCGCAACATGACCATAACCCGTGCCTAGCTCGTAGCTGCTGGTATCCCAGTTATGCGTAAGCTCTAGCTCTGCGCCGCCATCACCAAAACCTAGAAATGCCAGCGTAAAGCGGCCGCCATCGTAGTCTTGGCGGCGAATCAGCTGCATGCCCAACACCTCGGTGTAAAAAGCGATGGACTTATCTAAATTGCCAACGCGCAACATGGTATGCAAGATTTTCATCTGTATCTCCATCTTCAGTTAGCAAAAAGCCGCGATAGTCGCGGCTTTTTGCAGATACTACTTAAGCTATCAAGATCGCTTAAACGCGCTCGATGATCGTGGCAATGCCTTGGCCCAAGCCAATGCACATGGTCGCCAGACCGATTTGCGTGTCTTTCTGTTCCATCACGTTGAGCAAGGTCGTGGTAATACGCGAACCCGAGCAACCCAGTGGGTGACCCAAAGCAATCGCACCACCGTTGTGGTTAACCTTAGCTTCGGCCTGCTCAAGAATGTTCAGACCTTTCAGTACCGACAAACCTTGTGCGGCAAAGGCCTCGTTCAGCTCAATGGTTTGGATGTCATTGATGCTCAAGCCAGCGCGCTTCAAGGCTTTTTCAGTTGCAGGCACTGGGCCCCAGCCCATGATCGCAGCATCGCAACCAGCAACGGCCATCGAACGAATTTTCGCACGTGGTGTTAAGCCAAGAGCTTTAGCGCGTTCAGCACTCATGATCAGCATGGCAGATGCGCCATCGGACAAAGCCGATGAGGTACCGGCTGTGACTGTACCGCCTTTCGGGTTAAAGGCTGGGCGCAAAGCTGCGAACTGCTCTAACGAAGCATTTTGACGAATCACTTCGTCGATTTCGCAGAACTGCTTGAAGCCATTAGCGTCGTGGCCTTCAATGCCAACGATTTCATTTTTGAAACGACCGTCGAGGGTGGCAGCCCAGGCTTTTTGGTGTGACATAAGACCAAATTGGTCCTGCATCTCACGGGTAATGCCATTCATAGTGCCGAGCATTTCAGCAGTCAAGCCCATCATGTTCGAGGCTTTTGCGTAATGCTTAGACGCCGCTGGGTTCAGGTCGATGCCATGCATCATGCCAACGTGGCCCATGTGCTCAACACCGCCGATGACGAAGACATCACCTTGGCCAGTCATGATTTGTGCCGCTGCAGTGTGCAGTGCTTGCATCGATGAGCCGCAAAGACGGTTCACGGTTTGGCCAGGAACTGAACGTGGTAGCTCGGCGAGCATGGCGATATTACGCGCCACGTTCATGCCTTGCTCTAGCGTTTGGTTAACACAGCCCCAAATCACATCTTCCACTTCTTCGGGGTTGGCATTTGGGTTACGGGCAAATAGCGCCTTCACCAGCTCAGCTGAAATGGTATCGGCACGAACATTACGGAACATGCCATTTTTGGTGCGGCCCATGGCGCTACGCACGCCATCGACAATCACCACATCACGCGGGTTCAAAGTAGTCATGTCAGGCTCCTAGATCAGCCGAAAAATTTCTGGTTATTGGCGGCCATGGTTTTAATCAAGGCTGGGGCTTCATAGGCTTTGCCTAAATGCGCGAACTTCTCGCACAGCGCCAAGTAGTTAGCGATGCCCATCTGGTCGACATAACGGCAAGCGCCGCCACGGAACGGTGGGAAACCAATGCCCATGATCAACGCCATATCGGCTTCAGCGGCGGTATCAACGATCTTCTCTTCCAAGCAACGAGCGATTTCGTTAACCAGTGGCAGCATTAAGCGCGCGATGATTTCGTCTGCTTCAAACTCTTTGCGCTCGCCAACAACAGGCGCGATCAGCTCATAAGTAGTTGGGTCGACAACCTTCTTCGTTTTGCCCTTCTTGTCTTGTTCGTAGACATAGAAGCCTTTGCCATTTTTCTGGCCATAACGGCTATTGTCGAACATGATTTCAGTAGCCGACTTGTAGTCTGGCTTCATGCGATCAGGGAAACCTTCGGCCATCACGGCTGCTGCGTGCACGCCAGTGTCGATACCGACCACGTCGAGCAGGTAGGCAGGACCCATAGGCCAGCCAAATTTTTCCATGACTTTATCGATGGCTTGGAAATCAGCGCCATCACGCACCAACATGTCGAAACCACCGAAGTATGGGAACAGCACGCGGTTGACCAAGAAACCTGGGCAGTCATTGACCACGATAGGTGTTTTGCCCATTTGCTGCGCCAATTTTACCGTTGCGGCAACCGCTTCATCCGAGGTTTTTTCGCCACGAATCACTTCCACCAAGGGCATCATGTGCACTGGGTTGAAGAAGTGCATGCCGACAAAGTTTTCTGGACGCTTCAGCGATTTAGCCAAATGCGTGATCGAAATTGTCGATGTGTTCGATGCCAAGATGGTGTCATCAGTCACTAAACCTTCGACCTCAGACAAGACAGCAGCTTTCACTTTGGCGTTTTCCACCACGGCTTCAATAACGATATCAACGCTGCCGAAATCACCGTAGTTCAGTGTTGGGCGAATGCTTGACAGCACTTGACCCATTTTCGGTACGGTTAAGCGGCCTTTGGCAACTTGGTTGGAAAGCAATTTAGTTGCCTCGCCCATGCCAAGATCTAGTGCCTCACTACGAATATCTTTCATGATGATCGGCGTGCCTTTGCTCGCCGATTGGTAGGCGATGCCGCCACCCATGATGCCCGCGCCCAATACGGCCGCTTGCTTAATAGCTTTCGCCGATTTCGCTGAATGCTTTTTCGTGGCTTTCTTCACGGCTTGATCAGCCATGAACAGACCAATTAATGCATTCGCCTGTGGCGTTACCGCTGCTTTAGCAAAACCAGCGGCTTCCGCCTTCATCGCGTCATCGCGAGTCATGCTGGCGTGCTTCTGCATGGTTTTCACTGCCAACACTGGCGCTGGGTAGTTGCTGCCGGCTTTACCAGCGACAACAGCCATCGACGTGTTGAACGCCATCATCTGCTCCATCATATTGAGCTTGACGGGGGCGAGCTTCTCGGCTTTTTTGGCTTTCCAATCGAGCTTGCCGGCAATAGCCAAGCCCAATAGGTCAATAGCTGCATCACGCAGCATTTCAGGTGCAACAACAGCATCAACTGCACCATCTTTCAGCGCAGCGTCAGGGCGTTTTTCGCTGCCACCGGCAATCCACTCAACAGCGTTATCGATACCAATGACACGGCTCAAACGCACGGTGCCGCCGAAGCCTGGGAATAAGCCCAATTTCACTTCTGGCAGACCAACTTTGGCAGTAGCGGACATCACGCGGTAGTCGCATGACAGGCACATTTCGAAACCGCCACCGAGAGCGATGCCGTTGATGGCAACCACGGTGGGCACATTAATATCTTCAAATGCGCTGAAAACAGATGCCGCTTTAGCGGTCCATTCGATAACGCCGGCTTCGCCATTAGCAAATAGCGAACCGAATTCTGTGATGTCTGCGCCAACGATGAACACGCCTTTAGCGGAACTGACCAAGACGCCTTTGATGCTGCTATCGGCCTTAATGGCGTCGGTGGCAGCGGCTAACTCATTGACCGTTAAAGCGTTAAATTTGTTCACCGACTCGTTGGCGAGATCGAAGGTGAGCTCAGCGAGGCCATTGTCCAGCGCTTCCACGCGGATGGCCGATCCCGAATAAATCATGCAGTGATCTCCAAATCAGGGGATGACACACGCCACAGTCGCAACAAGCGGCTATTACAGCG
>JAGPVX010000010.1 GCA_018066805.1 Paraperlucidibaca sp.
TGGGCACAATGGCAAGCTGAGCAACCACTGCTATTTGCTGGTAGCTTCTTCGCCATCTACGTGGTCGCCACGGCTCTATCACTGCCGGGCGCCGCTATTTTAACGCTCGCCGCAGGTGCTTTATTTGGCCTCGTGCAAGGCACCATCTTGGTCTCCTTTGCCTCCACGCTTGGCGCGACGCTAGCCTTCCTATTATCGCGCTATTTATTCCGCGACAGCGTGCAAGAAAAGTTCAGTGCCCGCCTCAAGCCCATCAACGACGGTATCGCTCGCGATGGCGCGCTGTACTTATTCACGCTACGACTAGCACCCGTGTTTCCGTTTTTTCTCGTCAACTTACTCATGGGCCTCACGCCAATTCGCGTCTGGACCTATGCCTGGGTTAGTCAGATCGGCATGTTTGCCGGCACCGTGGTCTATGTAAATGCTGGCACACAGCTGGCGCAGCTAGATTCATTAAAGGGCATTATTTCACCTGCGATGCTGCTCTCATTCGCCCTACTCGCCATCTTTCCGTTTATTGCCAAAGCCATCACCAGCTGGCTGCAACGCCGTAAAGTCTATGCACGCTGGCAGAAGCCTAAGACTTTCGATCGCAACCTCATCGTTATCGGTGCCGGTGCCGCTGGCTTGGTCAGCGCCTATATCGCCGCCGTCGTGAAGGCAAAAGTGACCTTGATCGAGGCACATAAAATGGGCGGCGACTGCCTGAACTATGGCTGTGTGCCGAGCAAGGCCTTGATTCGCAGCGCCAAGCTCGCCAAGCAAATGCGCCATGGCGAAGACTATGGTCTGGAATCACACACTGCGCGCTTTAGCTTTCGTGCCGTGATGGCCCGCATCCATGCTGTCATCGCCGCCATCGAGCCGCATGACAGCGTTGAGCGCTACACCAACCTCGGTGTCGATGTCCGCCAAGGCTACGCCAAACTCATCGATCCATGGACCGTGGAAATCACTCAACCCGATGGCCAGAGTGAGCGCCTGACCGCGCGCAGCATCATTATTGCCGCCGGTGCTGCACCGTTTGTACCACCGCTGCCGGGCTTAGCCGATGTCTGCGTCACCAGCGATACACTGTGGGCTAAATTTGCCGAACTAGATCACGTGCCAGCACGTTTGGTTGTGCTTGGCGGCGGGCCGATTGGCTGCGAATTAGCACAAAGCTTTGCCCGCCTCGGCGCCAATGTGACGCAAGTAGAAATGGGCGATCGCCTACTCGCTCGCGAAGATGTTGATGTGTCGACCTACGCCCTAGAAAGCCTAGTTCACGATGGCGTGAACGTGCTGACACAACACAAAGCCTTGCGCGTAGAGGATGGCAATACTTTAGTTGTTGAGCATGAGGGCAATGAGCAGCGCATCGGCTTCGATGAAATCATTTGCGCCGTTGGCCGCTCACCACGCCTAAGTGGCTATGGTCTTGAAGACTTAGGCATTCCCACCGCACGCACGGTCACCACCAACGACTATTTAGAAACGCTCTACCCCAATATTTATGCCGCCGGTGATGTTTCTGGGCCCTATCAATTCACCCATGTTGCCGCGCACCAAGCCTGGTATGCCGCCGTCAACGCACTGTTTGGCCAATTTAAGCGCTTTAAGGTCGATTACCGCGTGATTCCATGGACCACGTTTATTGATCCCGAAGTGGCGCGTGTGGGCTTGAGCGAGCAAGAGGCCGAGGAAAAAGGCATCGCTGTGGAAGTTACACGCTATGGCATTGATGATCTTGATCGCGCCATTGCCGACAGCGCCGCGCATGGTTTCGTGAAAGTACTCACGGTGCCTGGCAAGGACACCATTTTGGGCGTAACCATTGTTGGCGAGCACGCCGGTGACTTGCTAGCCGAATATGTATTGGCGATGAAGCATGGTCTTGGGCTAAATAAGATTTTGGGCACAATTCATACTTACCCAACGTGGGCTGAGGCAAATAAATACGCCGCTGGTGAGTGGAAACGTGCGCATGCGCCACAAGGTGTGTTGCGTTGGGTTGAGCGCTATCACCGCTGGATGCGAGGTGGTGATTAATGCCCACAAGCAACTCGAGAGACCAAGCAGTTAGCGCTGAAAGCCGCCATGCTGCTGGCATCTCAATTATCGTGCCGGTACTCAATGAGGCCGAGCTAATCGATGAACTGATTGGCCGCCTCAAGCATTTGCGCGAACTCGATGCTGAGATAATCATTGTCGATGGCCAAAGCACAGATGCCACTACCAAACACCTCGAAGGCGCGGGCTTTACCGTGCTGCGCTGCCCACAGCGTGGCCGGGGTTATCAGCTTGCGCTTGGCTCAACGCTTGCCACACATGACAACCTACTGTTTTTGCACGCCGATACCGTGCTACCTAGCAATGCCCTGAGCTTAATCGAGCAAGCACTCGCCACAGGCAGCGCCTGCTGGGGCCGTTTCGATGTGCAAATTGCCGGTACCGTGCGCGGCCTAAACATGGTCGCCTTCATGATGAATTGGCGCTCGCGCCTCACCGGCATTGCCACCGGCGATCAAGCCATATTTATGACGCGAGCAGCACTGACTGCCGCCGGTGGCGTGCCTGAACAAGTCATCATGGAAGATGTCGAACTCAGCAAACAGCTGCGCCAGTTAAGCGCGCCGGTGTGTCTGCGTCAGCGCGTAACGACATCGGGTAGACGCTGGCAGCGCGACGGTTTATGGCCAACGATTTGGCTGATGTGGCGGCTACGTTGGCGCTATTGGCGCGGTGCTTCCGCTGAGACTATTGCTCAGGAATACGCATGACCGCTTTAATTATTTTTGCCAAAGCGCCAACACCAGGCCGCTGTAAAACACGTCTGAGTCCGGCACTTGGCGAGCATGGCGCCGCCGACTTAGCCGCACGCATGCTCGCCACCACCCTCGAATTTGCGCAAGCAGCAGGCTTTGCCGAGATCATCTTATGTAGCGATCCAGCACCTGATGATGTCGCGTGGCAAGCTCAGAACCTACCTGAAAACATCACTTGCGTAGCGCAGGGCGATGGCGATTTAGGCGCGCGCATGCAGCGAGCTGCCGAGGCTGCCTTAGCCGATCATAAAGCCGTGATTTTGGTCGGCACTGACTGCGTTGAACTCAGCAGCGACTGGTTGCGCGAGGCCAGTGCAGCGCTCGCCGAACACGATGCTGTCATCCACCCCAGTGAGGACGGCGGCTACACTCTGCTCGGTCTACGCAAGAGTCATAACAGCTTGTTTAGCGCGCTGCCGTGGAGCACAGAAGCGGTGGCGAAAATCACCTATGAGCGCCTCGATGCGCTGGGCTGGAACTATCAAATCCGCGCACTCAGCCACGATATCGATACACCGGAAGACCTTATTTACCTGCCCGATCATTGGCCTTTGCCAATGATTCGCTAAGCCGAGCTCATCATGAAAACACACTCATTTTTACTACTCACTGCCGCGATAAGCAGCGCACTCATTAGCACCTCAGTCAGCGCCGATCCCATTGCGCTGAGCCGCTTTACCGAACCTGCCGCCAGCGTACCGGCACCATGGCAGCGCGCACTCATCAGCAGCAAACTCAAGCCCACCGAGTATCGCGTCAGCACCGTCGATGGCATCACCGGCATCGAGGCCACAGCCGATAACAGCATGGCGCTCATGGGCCGAGCTGTGAGCGTTGACCTGGCAAAAACGCCGGTTCTGTGCTGGAGTTGGCGCATCGATGCACCATTGAAAAATGCCAATATGAAAACCAAAGCGGGTGACGATTACGCCGCCCGCGTCTATGTCGCACTCAGCATCCCACCAGAAAAAATGAGCTTTGTTACACGCGCCAAACTCAAGCTCGGCCGAGCTATTTTTGGCAGCCAAGTGCCCGACGGCGCGCTGAACTACGTCTGGGATAACCGCTACCCCGTCGGCACATCCATGGCCAATGCCTACACCGATCTCACCCGCATGATCGTGGTCAATTCCGGTGCTGCGAAAGCTGGGCAATGGGTCAGCGTGCGTCGCGATTTAAGTGCGGACATCCAAAAATATTTCCCTGATCAAGCAGCAAAACCTGCGCTGCTCGCCGTGGCTTCAGACACCGACAATACCGGTGAAAAAGCCCATGCCTATTTCGCCGATTTCCGTCTCACCACGCGCGATGACACATGCCAGTAATAGGAGCCTCAAAATGACCACATCAACAAATCAGGCCACACTCGATAGCGTGCAGGATTATTACGGCCGCCAGCTGCAATCCAGCGCCGATTTAAAAACCACGGCCTGCTGCGATTTCTCCTCGATGCCGAACTGGCTAAAGCCGCTGCTCAGCAATATCCATCCCGAAGTATTATCGCGCTATTACGGCTGCGGCTTGGTCTGCCCGCCCTTGCTCGAAGGCTGCCGCGTGCTCGATCTTGGCAGTGGCACTGGGCGCGATGTCTATGCACTGGCGCAATTGGTCGGTGCCAGCGGTGAAGTCATCGGCGTCGATATGACCAATGAGCAACTGGCCGTAGCAGAGAATCATCGCGCCTGGCATGCCGAACAATTTGGTTTCGATAATGTGCGCTTTATCAAAGGCTATATTGAAAAACTCGATGAGCTCGGCCTAGAAGACGCCAGCTTCGATGTCATCGTGTCGAATTGCGTGATCAATCTCTCGCCCGATAAAGACGCCGTACTGCGTGAAATTCAGCGCCTACTCAAGCCCGGCGGCGAGTTTTATTTCAGCGATGTTTATGCCGATCGCCGAGTGCCCGAGGCCGTACGCGCCGATCCCGTCATCTATGGTGAATGCCTCGGTGGCGCACTGTATTGGAATGATTTCGTCTCGCTGTCTAAGCGCCACGGCTTTGCCGACCCACGCTTGGTCGAAGATCGGCCATTGGCGATTACCGACCCCGCCATTGCCGCCGTGACCGGCACGCTGCGCTTCTTCTCGGCGACTTACCGCTTGTTTAAGCTCGATGGCCTAGAGCCCGCTTGCGAAGACTATGGCCAGGCTGTGATTTATCGTGGCAGCGTGCCCGATAACGCCCATGCTTTTGTGCTCGATAAACACCATTACATCGAGGCCGGCAAAGTCTTCCCGGTCTGCGGCAACACCTGGGCCATGCTCGCCGACACACGCTTTCGCGAGCACTTCGAGTTCATCGGCAATTTCAACACGCACTATGGTTTGTTCACCGATTGCGGCGGCAGCGTGCCGTTTGACGCGACGATAAATGCAGGCAGTAACGATGGCGCCAGTTGCTGCTAATTGCCTAGCAAAACATGACGCTTAAGCGCATCAACTTTTGGAGCGACAGATGAACTTGCGCACCCTCGCCGCACTCGCTTTGATGGCTCTTAGCACCAGCAGTTTTGCTGCCGACACCAAGCTCGTGCTCACCGGCTCCAGCACCATCGCGCCCTTGGCCTTAGAGATTGGCCGCCGCTTTGAGTCGCTCAATCCGGGCGTGCGTATTGATGTGCAGTCTGGCGGTTCATCGCGCGGCATTAGCGATGCCCGCTCCGGTCTCGCCGACATCGGCATGGTCTCGCGCGCCTTAAAGCCTGAGGAGGCCGACCTCAAAGCCCACCTCATCGCGCGCGATGGCGTCACCGTCATCACCCATGCCAGCAATCCTGTGAAGGTGCTGAGCAAGGCGCAAATTATCGCGATCTACACTGGCAAGATCACCAATTGGAAAACACTAGGCGGGCGCGACCAAGCCATCACCGTGGTCAATAAAGCCGAAGGACGCTCAACGCTGGAGTTATTTACGCAGTTCTTCGGTCTGAAGAATGAGCAAATCCGCGCGCAAGTAATTATTGGCGATAACCAACAAGGCATTAAAACTGTCGCAGGTAACCCGGGTGCTATCGGCTATGTCTCCATTGGCACCGCCGAATACGAAGCCGAAGTCGGCACGCCGATTCGCCTACTCGCGCTCGATGGCGTGAAAGCGCTGGTAGCCAATGTCAGCAACGAAACTTTTCCGCTGGCGCGATCGCTGAACCTCGTGACCACACCTAAGCCTAGCGGTTTAGCCAAGCGCTTTATCGATTTCGCGCAATCCGCTGCGGTTCATGACATCGTCAAGGATCAGTATTTTGTTCCCGTGGCGCGCTGATGCCGCGCTAGCTTTCAGCACTCGCCTACTGGCGCTGTGGTCAGCGGCGCTGGTAATTTTCATCGCCGCCTTTCTCTTGCGCGAGGCCTGGCCCGTGCTCGTCAACGGCCATTGGCAAGCCTTTTTCACTAGCGATGGCTGGTATCCATCATCCGGCCAATTCAATCTCTGGCCCATGTTGGTGGCGACCTTAGCCGCCAGCCTCGGCGCGATGCTGCTTGCTCTACCACTCGGCATCGCCTCCGCCGTCTTTCTCTGCTTTCACGCGCCCACACCAATTGCCAATGGCTACCGCCGCCTCATCGTGCTGCTCGCCGGCATTCCATCAGTGGTGTTTGGCCTCTGGGGCCTTACCGTGATGGTGCCGCTGATTGCGCAAATCGCCCCGCCGGGTGCGAGCCTGCTTGCTGCCATCTTAATTTTAGCGCTGATGATTCTGCCCACCGTGGCGCTGACTAGCGAAGCCGCCATCGCTGCCGTACCAGTGCGCTATGCTCACGGCGCCTTCGCACTGGGCTTGAGTCGCGCCAGCAGCGAATGGCGCGTGGTCGTGCCCGCCGCCCGTGCCGGCATCGCCAGTGGTGCTTTATTGGCGATGGGCCGCGCGCTCGGCGAGACCATGGCCGTACTCATGGTCGCTGGCAACGTGGTGCAAATCCCCGGCAGCGTGTTTGATTCCGTGCGCGTACTCACCGCCAATATGGCTCTAGAGATGGCCTATGCCACCGGCAATCATCGCGCCAGCTTATTTGTTACCGGCGTCGTGCTCATGGCCTTAGTTGCCGTATTGGCCTGGTGGGCGCATCGCCATAGCGCGCGCGGAGTCACCTATGCACAGTAAGCGCATGAGCCTAATGGAAAACCCGCGCACAGTGCTCAGCAGCCAGTTAATCTCGGCGCTACTCTGGCTCTGCGCCGCACTTGTCACCGGTATTTTTGCGTGGATACTTATCGATATTTTACGCCTAGGCCTCGCTCATCTCAGCCTCGATTTCCTGCTCAGCGAACCCACACGCGCTGGCCGCTCAGGCGGCATTGCGCCGATCATCGTCTCCACGCTTTGGGTGCTGGCAATAGCACTCGCTGTGGCGCTGCCACTGGGCCTCGGCAGCGCACTCTGGCTGCACAGTTTCACCGCCGGCGGCGGGCGCTTATCACGCACCGTGAGAGTTTTGCTCGATATTCTTGCCGGCGTGCCTTCCATCGTTTTCGGCCTCTTTGGTGCCGCGTGTTTTTGCATCTGGATAGGCATGGGTTTTTCCATCCTTTCCGGCGGCCTCACGCTGGCCTGCATGATTTTGCCGCTGCTCATTCGCACCACCGAGATGGGCTTGGCCGCCGTCCCTGCCGACTGGCAACGCGGCGCGCTAGCACTCGGCTTATCGCGCACCGCCGCCTTGCGCTGCGTGCTGCTGCCCGTGGCCATGCCGGCCATACTCGCGGGCCTAATGCTCAGCATCGGACGCATCTTAGCCGAGACCGCCGTGCTGCTGTTTACCAGTGGCTATGTCGATCGCTACCCGGAATCGGTGTTCGACTCTGGCCGCGTCATGGCGCTGCATATCTATGATTTATCGATGAATGTCACCGGTGGCGATGCCAATGCCTACGCCACCGCCTTAGTGCTTATTAGCGTGCTGCTGCTGGTCAATGGCGCAGCAACGCTGGTCGGCACCCGATGGTTACGCGGGAGCATACGCATATGAACGCCACCAGCCTCGGTGATCTCATTGAGACGCAGGCCTGCTGCGAGCCGAAAGCGCATCTCAGTCTGAGCAATGTCAGTGTGCGTTATGGCGCAGACACTGTACTTTCACAGGTCAGCTTGGATATTCCACGCGGCTGCATCACGGCGCTGATTGGCCCCTCGGGCTGCGGTAAAACCAGCTTGCTGTGCAGTCTCAATCGCCTCAGTGAACATCTGCCTGACTGCCAAGTTGGCGGTGAAATCTTGCTAGATGGACTGAACATTGCCAGCATCGATGCACTGAATTTGCGCCGCCGCATTGGCATGATTTTTCAACGCCCCAACCCCTTTCCTTTCAGCATTCATCGCAATCTCGATTTGCCCTTACGCGAGCATGGCGTGCGCGATAAAGCCGAACGCGAGCGCCGCATTGAAATAGCCCTGCGCGATGTCGGTCTCTGGGATGAAATCGCCGAGCGCTTGCATAGCCCCGCCCTGCGCTTATCCGGCGGTCAACAACAACGCTTGTGCATTGCTCGCGCGCTGGTGTTGGAGCCCGAAATCTTACTCATGGATGAACCCTGCAGCGCACTCGACCCGCTCTCGGCGAGCGTGGTGGAAGAGCTAATTAAGCGCTTAAGTGGTCGCTATACCGTCATCATTGTCACGCATAATCTGGCGCAGGCGCGGCGCATTGCTAACTACACGGCATTTTTCTGGACACGCGAACAGCAAGGCCGCTTAATCGAATTCGGCGCTTGCCAGCAGGTCTTTGAGCAACCGCAAGATGCGTTGACTGCGGCGTATGTGGCTGGGCGCAGCGGCTAAAATAAACGGTGGTTAAAAAACAGGAGATGGTCATGGCAGCTTGGAAGAAACTCATCGGATTGGCACCACGCCAGCCTCTGCCCTATGTCATCTCTGAGCAGCCGCACGCGCTAGCCGAGGCTGAAGGCAGCCTTGTTAACGCCGCGGATGCACACAACTCGGATGCCCTCAGCATCCGCTACCTCGGCACCGCCGGCTTCGTCATCAGCCACCGCGATCGCACCATCGTGCTCGACCCGTACCTGACCCGCCCCGGCATCATTGCCTCGCTCACACAACGCTTAATACCCAACGCCGAGCTAATAAAAAAACATATCCCACACGCCGATGACGTGCTCATCGGCCACGCCCATCACGACCATATTCTCGATGGTCCTGATCTCTGCAAACAAACTGGCGCGCGCTTAATCGGCTCACAAGCCACGCGCCAAGTCGGCCTTGCCGCAGGCCTGCCCGAATCACAACTACTCGCTACCGATGGCAATGAAGACATCGCCTCTGGGCCATGGACTGTGCGCGGCCTACCCTCACTGCACGGCAAGATAATGGGTCGTATTCCATTCCCCGGAGATCTCAGCGCACCACCGCCGTGGCCGCCACGCATGCACGAATTACGTCATGGCTTAGTGCTGAATTGGCTGGTCGACACCAGCTCTTTAAAAGTAATGCACATCGACTCCGCCGACTTTATCAATGAGCAGTTACAAGGCCAGCGCTGCGACATTCTGTGTCTATGCGCTATTGGCCGCCAAGCACGACCAAATTATGTCCGCGATGCCATTAGCCTACTGCGCCCACGCTGGGTCATTCCCTGTCATTGGGACACCATGGTAACGCCGCTTGAAGCGGAGCCAGATTTACTCCCCGGCGTCGACCTACTCGGCTTTTTAGACGAGATACGCAAAGCCGGCGCCACGCCATTACTGACACCCATGCTCGGCACTCAGGTATTCACTACGACCTGAATCAGGTAAGATATGAGCCGTTTTTTGCCCTATTAGACCATGCCCAAAAGGCCAAGGAGTCGTCAGTGGATATCCAACTATCGAATCGTGTACTCAGCATCAAACCCTCGCCAACTCTCGCGGTTACCAATAAAGCCGCTGAGCTAAAAGCAGCGGGTAAAGACATTATTGGCTTAGGTGCTGGCGAGCCAGATTTCGACACCCCAGATCACGTAAAAGCGGCGGCAGTCGAAGCTATTGCTCAAGGCAAAACAAAATACACAGCGGTTGACGGCACACCAGGTTTGAAAAAAGCCATCATTGCTAAGTTCAAACGCGATCAAGGCCTAGATTACGAACTGAATCAAATTTTGGTGTCTAGCGGTGGCAAACAAAGTTTCTTCAATATGACTTTGGCGCTATTGAATGCTGGCGATGAAGTCATCATTCCTGCGCCATATTGGGTGAGCTACCCCGACATGGTGTTAGTCGCCGATGGCAAGCCTGTCATCGTTGAGTGCCCGCAGTCACAAGGCTATAAAATCACTGCCGCGCAACTCGAAGCAGCCATCACGCCGAAAACTCGCTTACTCGTACTAAACTCACCATCTAACCCAACTGGCATGGTCTATACCAAAGCTGAGTTGTTAGCCTTGGTCGAAGTACTACGCAAACACCCAAGCATTCTCGTAGCCACCGATGATATGTACGAACACATCATCTGGACGACTGAAAAATACGAAAACATCGTGACCGTCGCACCCGATATGTATGACCGAACCATCGTGCTTAATGGCGTGTCGAAAGCCTATGCCATGACTGGCTGGCGTATCGGTTACGCCGCTGGCCCCGCCAAACTGATTGGCGCCATGAAAAAAGTGCAGTCACAGTCAACATCAAACCCGGCATCAATTTCACAAGCCGCCGCCGAAGCTGCACTCAATGGCCCACAAGACGTTTTAGTGCCCATGGTTAAAGCCTTCAAAGAACGCCACGACTATGTGGTAGAGACGTTGAACAAGATTGAAGGCATCTCCTGCTCAGCAGCCGATGGTGCGTTCTACGCCTTTGCTAATGTTGAAGGCGCAATCGCCAAGCTCGGCTTAGAAAACGACCTCGCCTTCTCTGAGCATCTGCTCAATACCGTTGGCGTTGCCGTGGTTCCAGGTTCGGCTTTTGGCCTCGATGGCCATATGCGTATTTCCTACGCCACAGCGCCCAGCGTGCTGGAAGATGCATTAGGTCGTATCAAAAAAGCTATCGAAGGCTAATCGCCTTCACCTGCTATAAAAAAGCCGAGCTCAGTGATGAGTCTCGGCTTTTTTATGCGCGCTTGACGCGAAGTCTT
>JAGPVX010000020.1 GCA_018066805.1 Paraperlucidibaca sp.
CAACAAGCGCGCTCACGACTTGCTCGCCAGTGTTGAGGACAGCAATATGACCTTAGGTCAGCTGCTCGATCGTGAAGGCTATAGCCGAGAATTCCGTGAATGGTATTTATTGCCCATGGGCGCGGCTATTTGGTCTAGCCCTATGGATGATATGGCCGACTTCCCAGCCAAAACCTTCATCCAGTTCTGCTTAAACCACGGGCTCCTGCAAATCAACGATAGGCCGCAATGGAAAAGCATTCGCGGTGGTTCACGCGTCTATGTGCGGCGCTTATGCCAAGACATCGAAGCGAATGGCGGTCGCGTGCTACTCAATACGCCGGCATTAAGCGTGACGCGCCATGCCGATGGTGTGCACATAGAAACTGCCGAAGGCGTTGAAGTCTTTGATCAAGTCATTATGGCCTGCCACACGGATCAATCATTAGCCTTATTGAGCGATGCCCATCCGCAAGAGCAAGCCGTGCTTGCCGCCGTGCGCTATCAGCCTAATACGGCTTATTTGCATACCGATGAAAGCCTGATGCCTGTGCGCAAAAATGCGTGGTCAGCTTGGAATTACTACGCCGGTGCAGTGCAAAACGGCCAATTTCCAGTGGCCGTCACGTACTGGCTCAATCGCTTACAGCCACTGCCTTTTGATCGTGCCGTGATGGTTACGCTGAACCCACCAGAGCCGCCACGTGCAAATGAAATCATTGCCGTTATCAATTATGCCCATCCGCTTTTAGACACCGCTGCATATCAAGCACAGCAAGCGCTGCCATCGGTACAAGGCTTAGATCGTGTCTATTTTGCCGGCGCATGGGCAGGTTTTGGCTTTCATGAAGATGGCCTGAAGTCTGGCTTAGTCATAGCGAATTTGCTGGGTGTGTTTGCACCTTGGCAAAAAGCTGACGATTCAAAGCAGGAGCAATCCGCATGAATAAAAATTGGCTTTTTAAAGGCCGAGTCGGCCACGCCAGAATAGGTGAAAAGCGCAACGCATTCGTTTATGACAGCTTCTTCATCTGCTTTCCGCTATCTCAACGAGAGCAGTTGAAGTCGCGCTTCTTTGGCCTCAATCGCTGGAATCTATTTTCGTGGTTTGAGAAGGATCATGGCGATGGTGTTGATGCTGAGCATTGGATTCGCCAGCTCTTTAGTGATCATGGCGCCAATGCTGTTGATGGCGAAATACATTTGCAAACAATGCCGCGCATCTTCGGCTATGTTTTTAATCCAATTAGCTTTTGGTATGGCCACGATAAGCAAGGTCAGCTCCGCGCCGTACTCTGCGAAGTACGCAACACCTTTGGCGAACAGCATCGCTACCTACTGCAAGCTCCAGAGCAAGCCGTGATCACGAACGACACTGCTCTGCACAGCGAGAAAGTCTTTCATGTTTCACCGTTTTATCCGGTTAGTGGCGAGTATCGCTTCCGTTTTAGCGGCAGCAATGGCAATCGCCGCGTCGCCATTGACTACTGGCAATCTGGCGAGCTAGCGCTGAAAACCTATGTCAGCGGTGAAGCCTGTGAGCTCAATGATCGCCACTTAATGGCTACGTTAGCGCAATTAGGCTGGACCACCGTGATGGTGGTGTGGCGCATTCATTGGCAAGCGCTGCGCCTATGGCTGAAAGGTGTGAGCTTTCACCGCAAACCTAATCCCCCTACGCTGGAAACTACACGATGAATATGTCCGTCTCAGCCTCTATAGATTTATCTCGTGCCCCTGCTATGGCGCGTTTACTTATTTCTTTGTTTGAGCGCCTGCAAGTCGGTGTGATGACGGTGCAATTTCCAGATGGCTCGCAGCGCCATTTTGGCGGCAAAGTCGAAGGCATCAATGCCACCTTGATCATCAATGACTGGACTGCCTGCAGCCAAATTTTGCGCGCAGGCGATATTGGTTTGGCAGAGGCGTATCGCGACAAAAAAATCGAGATGCCCGACATCACCGCCCTACTATTACTGGCGATGGCCAATGAAGATGCGCTGACTCAAGCCTTTTATGGCAGCTTTTTTGGCACTTTGTTTTATAAAATCAAACACTTCCTAGGCAATCGCAACACACGTAAAGGCAGCAAGAAAAATATCCATGCGCATTACGACCTTGGCAATGATTTCTACAAACTCTGGCTAGATCGTGGCATGACTTATTCTGCGGCCTTGTTTGATGGCACCGATATCAGCCTAGAAGATGCACAAACCGCAAAATATGAGCATTTGTTAGATCAGCTCGATGTGAAAGCCGGCGACCATATTTTGGAGATCGGCTGTGGCTGGGGCGGCTTCGCTGAACATGCCGCACGCACACGTGGAGCACGTGTCACCGGCATTTCTTTGTCACAAGAACAGCTGAAATGGGCGCGTGAACGCGTCAAAGGCACTGATATTGAAGACCTATGCGAGTTTAGTTTCCAAGATTATCGCGATGTTAAGGGTCAATTTGACGCCATTGCTTCGGTTGAAATGATTGAAGCCGTTGGCCAAGCATTTTGGCCATCGTACTTCGGGCAAATTGAGCGACTGCTGAAGCCCGGCGGCAAGGCTGGCATCCAGGCCATCACCATTGCTAATGAACGTTTTGATGATTACGCCAGTGGTACCGACTTTATTCAGCAATACATTTTCCCCGGCGGCATGTTGCTGTCGCCACAAGCCATCGATGAGCAAGCGGCGAAAGCCTCATTGCTGGTTGAGTCGCGCCGCTTCTTTGGCCTCGACTATGCCGAAACGCTACGGCGCTGGCGCGTTGAGTTCGAAGCCAATCTAGAGGAAATCGGTGCGCAAGGTTTTGATGAAGCATTTCAGCGCATTTGGCGATTTTATTATGCCTATTGCGAGGCCGGCTTCGACTCAGGCCGCACCGATGTTTGCCAAGTCGTGATGAGCAAATCTTAAATAACCGCCCCTTTGACTAGTTGGAGTTCGACATGATCGCAGAAGCTACTCGCACTATATCTGGCGCAGAAGAAGAGCCCGTGCTGTTACCAATTAACGCTGTCGAGCGCGAAACTGGCGTATCTAAAGAGTTGCTGCGGATGTGGGAGCGTCGCTACGGCTTTCCGGCGCCACAACGTGACGTCCAGGGCGACCGTATCTATCCCTTGGCGCAAGTCGCTAAATTACGTCTGCTGCGGCGCTTAATCGATAATGGTTTTCGTCCCGGAAAAATCATGGCGCATGAAATCCCTGAGCTTGAGCGTTTAATGCGAGCCCAGAGTAAGGCTGGCCAAGAAGTCCCTAAAGATCTTGAGGTCGAGCTTTTGCAATCTTTGCGCTCGCGCGACCATCAGCAGCTGCGCGACTACCTCTCGCATCAGCTCATCAAAATGGGTCTGCAAAGCTTCATCCTGGATTTTTTGCAGCATGCCAATACCATCGTTGGCGATGCTTGGGTGCGTGGCCAGCTCGAAGTGCATGAGGAGCATTTGTTTACTGAGCAAGTGCAGGGTTTGGTACGCCAAGCTATTGGTAATCTGCGTGAACCGACACAGGCTCCACGCATTTTATTGACGACGCCGCCAGAGGAAACGCATACCTTGGGCATTCTGATGGTCGAAGCCTTGCTGCGTCTCGATAATGTCGATGCCGTTTGTTATGGCGCGCAAATGCCCGTGCGAGACATCGCGCAGGCCGTGACACGGCACAAAATGAATATCGTTGCGGTCTCTTTCAGCGCATCCTATCCGGCGAGTAATGCAGTTAATTTCCTTGAAGAATTACGCTTTAAGCTGCCATTAGCAGTGGATATTCGGTAACTGTCAAGGTATCTGTCGCCCTGTTTGATTTTTATGCAGCTATTTTCTCTACCTCCCTAACTACTCGGCGCTCTGGGTTTAGCGATACTAATGTCACAGGATGCCAGTTGCGGGTGTCACCACTCCAGCGCTCAG
>JAGPVX010000022.1 GCA_018066805.1 Paraperlucidibaca sp.
CGCATCCATGCCGCCAAACTTTGCGCGCCATTTATAAAATGACGCAGAGCTCATGCCATGTTCGCGGCATAAATCTGGAACCGGTGTACCGGCCTCAGCTTGCTTCAAAATCGCCATGATTTGGCTGTCAGAGTATCGAGATATGCGCATGTAGAACTTCCTCAAAGCATTAGGAGAAATTCTACTTCTGAATCCGATTAATTTCTGGGGGGATTACCAGCCAAAATTGAAGCATCTGGTGGCGGAATAGTTGAACCAATCTTCAGTTTTCCGGGCGGTCGCCGATTTCATTTCAGCGAACCTAGTGGTAATGAGTTTGCGGTTTGGTCTGAGCAATAGGTACTGACAAGTTAACCTTCAGGCTTAGCACGAATTGACCCTACCGCCTTTACGCAACTACAGATCTCCACGTTGGCTTGCTGAAATTAGATGTCTGCCTAGATTGAGTAGATTAGATACTGCTGCATGATTCGTTAGGAGTAGCTGAGCCTGGCTCGGCGACTTGAAACACCTCACCCCTCGCTCTCGAAATCACGTCAAATCATGCGATTGCTCTGCCCTGTTGTTCGCGTATTTAGCTGTCTTGTGGTGAACAATCGGCATTAGCTCGCGCAGAGCAACTTTGTAGCTGGCCAACTTATTAGTAACTATGACCAAGATGGCTCAATGGAAAAAAAGAAGGCCGAGGGCTATTTTTGATATAACCAAAGTTATATTTATTGCGATAAATCGGTATTTCTAATTCGCATAATCTATTTATATGATGGCGCATCTCAGCAACTTACGGCGCCCTCGGCCATGAAAATTCGTCACCCAGACCTCAACGATCAAGCCATTAACCCCGAGCATCAAGCGCTTGGTTTGCCACCGGTGGAGTACGCGGTCACGCACGCGCAAGAGCAGCCGCTGCTGACCATCGCGGGCTATATGATTGTTGCGATTTTAGTCAGCCTCGTTGGCTACTTCGTCTATCGTCTATTTTGGGGCAATGCCGTGATCTCCGGCAGCACACTCGTGCTCGACGCCCTGCACAACCCGCTGTTCTGGACAGCCGTGGCCGTTGGCCTAGTTGCACAAATGATCGATGGCGCCTTGGGTATGGCCTACGGCATTACTGCCACCACCTTTTTACTTGCCGCAGGCGCACCACCCGCAATGGCCAGCGGCGCCACGCATCTTGCCGAGGTGTTCACCACCGGCGTCTCCGGCATCTCTCATCTCAAATTGGGCAATGTGAACAAGCGCCTGGTGCTGAGTTTGCTGGTGCCCGGCCTCATTGGCGGCTTACTTGGCACCTATGTGTTAAGCAACGTAGATGGTCAGCTCTTAAAACCATTTATCAGTGCTTATTTACTGCTCATGGGTTTGTATGTATTCAGCAAAGCCTTCAAAACCATCCAGCAAGCGCGCGAAATTAATGCCGCTAAAGTCGCGCCGCTGGCGCTGTTTGGCGGCTTTATGGACACCACCGGGGGCGGTGGTTGGGGCCCGATTGTGACGACGTCATTGGTCGGTGCTGGTCACGACCCACGCACCACCATTGGCTCAGTAAACTTCGCGGAATTTTTTCTCACCGTGACCGTGGCCGCGGCTTTTTTCACCATCCTAGACAGCACGGTATGGATTTTTGTCGCCGGTCTCGCCCTGGGCGGTCTGTTCGCTGCGCCATTCGCCGCGCTCATCACGCGGCATTTGAAAACGCGCACACTGCTGATGCTAGTCGGCAGTTTAATTAGTCTGGTCAGCTTGGTGAATTTAGCCAAATGGATGTTTTAAGGGTACTGACAAGTTAACTGCTTAGCGCAGCAATAGTTGACTCTTGCTCCTCTAAGCAACCACCGCTACCTGAACCGCGTAGACTCGTGCGATTGCTCAGCTCTGTTGTTAGCGTATTTAGCTGTATTGTGATGAGCAATCGGCATTAGCTCGCGCTGAGCTACCTTATAGCTTGCCAACTTATCAGTGACTATCGTTCGTGGCTCGCCGCCACTGCTGCGTAACAAGCGCTTGAAGAACTGTCACGTGCTGCACCATTACGACGACTCTGAACATAAACATCGATCACTTCACAGTCTTGAGCGACAGCTCGCCACAACATAGTGCTGCTTTCCGTTTATCCTGATGAACACCTCGTCGAGATAAAACGTATCGCCGAGGCCGATATGCCTGCGCTTAAGCTTGCGAGCGTATTCGGATCCAAACTTGATGAACCAAAGACGGATCGCCTCATAACTGACAGAGATACCCTTCTCTGCCAGCAAGTCTTAGATATCACGAAAGCTCAAGTTGAAACGGTAGTAGACCCATATCGCATAACTGATGATGCTGGGGTGAAAGGGATGTCGTTTGTATGTGTTCATCGGCAAATTACCTCAACCAGCGAGTTAACTTGTCAGTACCTTAGCCGTGGCATGATAAGCAGTGGGTATCAACGAATTTTCACAAGCAGCTACTTGGCTTGTCAGTACCCAGCAATCCACACAACATTGCTTAAAGCTATCAAAAATTAATAATCAATCAATTTTTGGACCGCTCAATAAGTTCATACACTACAACGAGTGGAAAGCAGCGAACTCATCTTGAGATCGTTGTGCTCCCCAAGCCCTAGTGTATTCGGAGAATAAAAATGCGCACACCATTCACATGCTCAACCACCATGAAATCACTCGCCGCGGCCATTGCCTTAGTCGCCATGCCGCTACTGCCCGCTAGTGCTGTTGCTGCGCCTGAAATGCGTGGCCACCAATTCTATTGGCCCGAAGTCATTGACCTGTCAGCCTTACGCCAACATGCCGTAGAGTCAAACCCCTACGGCGCCAACTTCGACTACGCGAAAGCTTTCGCCAAACTAGACCTAAACGCCGTTAAAACCGATATCAAGAAAGTGCTGACTACCTCACAACCGTGGTGGCCAGCTGACTATGGCAATTACGGTCCGTTCTTTATTCGCATGGCCTGGCACAGCGCCGGCACCTATCGCGTCATTGATGGTCGCGGTGGTGCTGGCGGTGGCCAACAACGTTTCGAGCCGCTCAATAGCTGGCCCGATAACGCCAGCCTAGATAAAGCGCGTCGCCTGCTATGGCCGATTAAGCAAAAATATGGCGCCAGCATTTCATGGGCTGATTTAATGGTCTTAACCGGCAACGTCTCGCTCGAGTCCATGGGCTTTAAAACTTTCGGCTTCGCCGGTGGCCGCACCGATGACTGGGAACCCGACCACGTCTATTGGGGCCCAGAAAATGAGTTCATGGCCGACAAACGCTACAGCGGCGACCGTAAGCTGGAAAAACCTTTGGCCGCCGTGCAAATGGGCTTAATTTACGTCAACCCCGAAGGCCCGAATGGCAATCCCGATCCATTAGCCGCCGCCAAAGACATTCGCGACACCTTCGGCCGCATGGCCATGAATGATGAAGAAACCGCTGCGCTGATTGCCGGCGGACACACCTTCGGCAAAGCCCATGGTGCTCACAAACCTGAAGAGTGCCTAGGTGCTGAACCCGCTGCTGCCGGCCTCGAAGAACAAGGCTTTGGCTGGAAAAACAAATGTGGTAAAGGCAATGCAGAAGACACCATCACCAGTGGTTTAGAAGGTGCGTGGTCGGTGAGCCCAACGCAGTGGACCATGCAGTACCTCGACAATCTCTACGGTTTTGACTGGGTCAAAACTAAGAGCCCCGCCGGTGCTATCCAGTGGATTCCCGCCAATGGTCAGGCCTCAAACTTAGTTCCCGATGCGCACGTAGCTGGCAAACGCCATGCGCCCATCATGTTCACTACCGATTTATCGCTGAAAGAAGACCCGATTTATCGCGAAATCACCCAGCGCTTCCACAAAAACCCAAAAGCCTTCGAGCTGGCCTTTGCTAAGGCGTGGTTCAAACTGACTCATCGCGATATGGGCCCACAAGCGCGCTACATCGTCAGCAGCGACGCACCGCAAGGCACACTGCTTTGGCAAGATCCACTGCCAAAAGCCGACTACAAAATCATCGGTGATGCGGATGTGAAAGCACTGAAAGTGAAGATTTTGGCTTCTGGTGTGTCGAGCCCTGCGCTAGTGCGCACAGCTTGGGCATCAGCCGCCAGCTATCGCGGCACGGACATGCGCGGCGGTGCTAATGGTGCACGGATTAACTTAGCGCCGGCGAAAGACTGGGCCGCTAACAACCCAACCGAATTAAGCGATGTCTTAGCCAAGTTGATCAAGGTGCAAGAGCGGTTTAATAAATCGCTTACAGGTGGTAAAAAAGTCTCTTTGGCCGATGTCATTGTGCTCGGTGGTAACGCCGCTATTGAGCAAGCAGCTAAGAAGGCCGGTCTCACGGTGAGCGTACCCTTCACCGCGGGCCGCGTGGACGCCACACAAGCACAAACCGATGTCGAATCGTTTAGCATGCTCGAGCCTAAGGCCGATGGTTTCCGTAACTACTACAGCACCGAGAGCCTCTACAAGCCTACCGACGCACTAGTCGATCGCGCCAATATGCTTTCCCTTACCGTGCCTGAAATGACAGTACTCGTGGGCGGTCTTCGCGCGCTCGATGCCAACGTAGGCGGCGCCCGCGAAGGCGTATTCACCAATCGCCCCGGCACATTGAGCAATGACTTCTTTATCAATCTGCTCGATATGTCGACGCAATGGGTGCCCTCGGCAAAATCCGACGGCCTGTACGAAGGACGTGATCGTGCCACGGGCAAGTACAAATGGTCGGCAACGCCGGTGGATTTAGCCTTTGGCTCTAGCTCTGAGCTGCGCGCCGTGTCTGAGGTTTACGCCAGCAACGATGGCCAAAGCAAGTTTATCCAAGACTTCGTCAAAGCTTGGAATAAAGTCATGAACTTGGATCGTTTTGATCTGAAAAAGTAAGTGTATGGGCTCGTCACGCTCTCTTGTGGCGAGCCAAAACCCGCGTATCTGCTGATCGTTTGCCCGCCTAGTGCGGGCTTTTTTTATCCTGATAGATTAGATACTGCTGCATGGTTCGTTAAAAATAGTTGCGCTGCTTGCCGTTTGTAGGTGCTCATCAGTGAACTATCCCAATAAGTGAGTTAACTCGTCAGCATCAGATCGAAAGCCCCCGCATAACCTGAAAATACTCACTCATCAGCTTCGCCGACCACGAGCGCGCCGACCAGCCTTCGTAATACGCGCAGTGGCTACCTTCGGTGGTCGTCACAAGAATGACATTAGGCATCTGGCGTATACCATCCAGCCAAGGCTCCAAATTGCCAATGCGGCAGACTGGGTCGTCCTCTGCATTCAGCACCATGAGTGGCTTGCGGATGTTTGCGAAGACATGCATAGGGTTGCTAGCGCGATCATAGGCCGCGTAGTCATCATGCCCAGCCAACTCGTAAAGCGCGCGATGCAGCATCGCCAAATCATCGGCCGCATTCAGGCGCTGAGCTGTGGGCATATGCGCGATGCGTTCGAGATTGGGTGTGATGAACTGGCGCACCAACTTCTTAGCCATTATCCGGCTATAGCGAGGATGCACATGATCAAAGCTAGTGTCAGTGTCATAACCAGGACAGTAAGCGAAGCTAGCGCAGAATGGTGCGGCATCTCCCTCCTCGCCCAAATAACGCACCAACAGACCGGAGCCGGCCGAGGAGCCGACTGCATACAACAAGGATTCAGGGAGACGTACACGGATAACCGCCAGCTGCTCGCGTAGATCATCGGTGCAGCCGAATAAGCTCATACGCGGCGTCAGCAGTGGTAGGGCGGCGTGGCCGCGCCTAAGACAGAGCACGACACGCCAACCAGTGAATTGGCTAAGGTCACGCACCAGTTCTGCCATGCTTTCCGGGCTGCCAGAGATGGTATGCAGCACCACAATGGTCGGTGTATCGGGCGGCAGGTCGTGTCCACACCAGTACAGCGCCGTCAGCCCACCATCACGCATGACTAACTGTTCACTATGATCATATAAGAGTGTGCCGCGCTGACTTCGTCGCCCACCCTTGCGTAGGCTATGAAAGATCAGCTGTGCATGCTCATTGAATAGCCAAGGCGTGGGCGTGAAATCTTCGTGTAGCTGCTGCAGCTCACTGACAATATGACTGTTACTCAGATTGTCATGACATATAACCTGCGGCCGGCGATTCGGAGGTGAGCGGCGGGTGGCGACTTGGCGTGGCGCCGGTGCTGTAGTCATAATTGCATTCTCTATAAATGCCTAGGCTAAAAAGTAGCGCACTAGCGATTCACATCTACCACTACTCGCCCTCGAACCTTACCGTCGAGTAACTCGTGTGCAGTCTCAATGGCCTCGCTGAGACTGACTTCATTAGTGATTTCAGCTAGCAGATCTAAATTCATACTCGCGCCCAAACGATCCCAGGCTTCAACACGCTCAGTGTAGGGCCTAGTAACGCTATTAATACCTAGCAAGCTAATGCCGCGCAGAATGAATGGTGCAACAGTCCCAGGAAAATCCATACCTTGAGCTAAGCCGCAAGCAGCCACTGCCCCATTCTCACGAGTTCCAGCGCACACATTTACAAGCGTGTGACTGCCTACTGAATCAATTGCCGCAGCCCAACGCTCTTTTCCTAGTACTCGCCCAGGATTACTAAGCTCAGCTCGGTCAATAATCGTTGTGGCTCCCAAGCGCTTTAGGTAGTCAGCCTCATCTGGGCGACCAGTAGAAGCAATCACGGAATAACCATGGTGAGCTAACAATGCAATTGCAAAGCTACCAACCCCTCCATTGGCTCCAGTTACTAACACGTCGCCATGCTCTGGCTTCAAGCCATTCCGCTCAAGCGCCATCAAGCAAAGCATTGCTGTGTAACCGGCAGTACCAATTGCCATTGCTTGGCGCTCACTTATTGCTTTGGGGAGTGGAATCAGCCAATCGCCATTGAGTTTAGCTTTTTGAGCCAAGCCGCCCCAATGCCCCTCACCTACCCCCCAACCGTTCAGTAGTACTCGGTCACCTGTCTTGAAGTTAGGATGACTACTAGTCTCAACAGTACCTGCTAAATCGATACCAGGCACCATTGGAAAGCGTCGCACTACAGGGCTGCGACCGCTAATAGCCAGTCCATCTTTATAATTCAAAGTGCTGTACGCAACTTGCACCGTAACATCGCCATCAGGTAACTGATCGTCATTGAGCTCGGTCACACTAGCGCTATAAGTGTCAGTATTTTTATCAATCAAAATTGCCTTAAACATAATTCCTCTCATTTAGACTGATCGTCTATAAATTAGCAAAATAAAACTACAACTCCAATCCAGCCAAGAAGCCATTCATGAAGCTATCCATTGGCCTTACATCCTGTACTAGCTTTGCTCGTAACACGGCCCCCTCCCAACCTATCCAGAAAAATGCTGCTAATGCATCACAATCACTATCCAAACCAATTTGCTTTTGATCCTTGGCCAAAGACAAGCACGCGGCCAACCGCCTCTCCCAGTCAAGCAAGACAGCCTCCAACTCATAACGAAAGCTTTGAGGCAGGACTACGATCTCTTGACCTAAGTTTCCGACTAAGCAGCCTCGGCGAAATTGGTACTTCTGCATACCCGCTTTGGCATCTTCAACAAAGTTGGCGATACGCTGCAAAGGCAGTGCAGAGTCATCTAATAACCAGCGATCAAGCTTGCGCGCAAAGTACGCGGCATAGGTTTTAAGCACCTCTTGCCCAAAAGCCTCTTTATTATCGAAGTAGTGATAAAAAGACCCTTTGGGGACACTGATCCTCTTAAGAACAGTATCAATGCCCGTAGCCGCGAAACCTTGCTCAGTTAGCACCTCCATTCCACACTTAAGCAGTGCTGCACGAGTATCCGTAAAATCTCTATCAATTTTAGGTGGGCGTCCGCGGCGAATTGGGGGCTTGATATTTGTCATACGAGATATATTAGACCGATCGGCTATAATGTCAATGCTAGGCAAGACACTCTCTTTATAAGCTACTGATGCTGGGATTGAAGCAATGTCGTTTGTAGGT
>JAGPVX010000023.1 GCA_018066805.1 Paraperlucidibaca sp.
ATCGGCAATATTTTCGTTGCTAACGCCTTTAAGCTCTCGCCCATAACGCTGCCACAAATCGCGCATAACATTATCTAAATCATGATCTTGGGCGCGCAACATAAGGTCTAAACAAAGCGCCATAACCGCACCCTTAACGTAGTAACTGACCACTACATTGGGTGTGTTTTCATTTTGCTGATAATACTTGGTCCACGCATCGAAACTTGAGTCCGCCAAGGTTTGCACTACCCGCCCTGGTGTTTGTAAATGCCGAGTAATGTTTTGACTCAGCAATTTGGCATAGGCCTCTACGTTAATAACACCGGAGCGCAGCAAAAATTGATCGTCGTAATACGAGGTGATGCCCTCAAAAAACCATAGCAGCTCGGTGTGTACGGGTTGGCGCAAATTCGGCGCAACCATGACGTCAGGCTTTAGGCGCTTCACATTCCAACTATGAAAATACTCATGGCTGCATAGGCCTAAAAGCTGCGTATAGCCCGCGCTGGGCGCATTTGGCTCATTTACATTAGGTAGATCATCGCGATTGCAGATCAAACTCGTTGAGCTGCGATGCTCTAGGCCGCCATAGCCCGAGCCAACCACTCGCAGTAAGAAAAGATACTCACTGAATGGCGCTGGCTCTTCAAAGAAGCGTATTTGCGTCTCACATATACGCTTCAAATCATTGATTAAACGCGGAGTATTTCCTCGATGAGCACCGGTAATGGCAATCGCATGCGGCACACCATCAACATCAAAAGCTTCGTAATCAAAGACACCTAGCTCGACAGGGTGATCAATAAGCTCGTCGTAGTTCGCCGCGCAATAATCACCGAAACCCAAAGGCTCAGCGCCGGCGCGAGTTAGCGTAGTAGCAACACGCCATTCGCCAGTATTCCCTAGCGACACCTCAGCGCCTTGTGGCTGCTCAATCGTGATCGTTACTGGTCGCTGCTCTTGGCCAGCAACTGCAAGAAATAGCGAAGTGCCATTAAAGAAGCCGCCAAACTGGTCGAGCAAGGCGGTACGAACCGACATATCCCAAGCGTAAACACGGTAGCGCACAAGCAGCTCACCGACGACAGGAGCGCAGCGCCATGATGATTTGTCGATAGCGGCTATCGAGACGCTCTGACCATCGCGAGTGAAAGCTTTTAGCGGCGTTAGATGGCGAGAGAAATCACGGATCATATAGCTGCCAGGAATCCAGTCGGGCAGCCATAGCACTTGACCAGTAGCGTCAGGCTCGGCGATGGTTAGGCAGATATCGAAATAATGTGATGCAGGATGTGCGGAACTCACGCCATAATGAATCGTGTTCAGCATAAATCCTCCATAAAAATAATCAGTGGTGAGGCAGCTTATATGAAGAGCGTTAGCACACAACAGCGAAGCGGCCCCGAATTTGAAGGTGTGAGCTTTGTTTTAGCCGAAGATGGCCATGAGATCCCCCTACGGCACTGGCCAGTCGAACACCCCAAGGCATTAGTGCACATTGCCCACGGCATGTCGGAGCACAGCGGTTGCTATGCCGATACTGCCGCCCGCCTCAATGCCGCCGGCTATGCTGTGATGGCGCATGACCATCGCTGCCATGGCTTATCGGTGCCTATCGAAGCTCTAGGCGAGATTAGCGACACTCAGCATTGGGAAGCCGTTTGTGCCGATATGCGCAGCGTTAATCGTTATGGAAAATCTATTTATCCCGATGCTCCATGGGTTTTACTCGGCCACTCCATGGGCTCGTTTATCAGCTTAGCTTTTGCTGAGCGCCACTCACAAAATATTGACGCGCTGATACTGCAAGGCAGCAATTACGAAGCACCATGGTTTACGTGGTCCGCGCATTGGTTTGCCAAATTTGAATGCTGGCGCCAAGGTGAAAACAGCCGCAGTCCTATCATTCACGCGCTGACGTTTGGTAAGTTTGCCAAAGCTTTCGGCACCGATAACACCAGCTATAACTGGCTGTCACGCGACAATACCTTCGTGCAGCGTTATACCAATGATCCGCTCTGCGGCATCACCTGTAGCAATGGTTTTTGGCGCGACTTTCTCGTTGGGTTAAGCCGAACGCAGCGCATGAGTAACCTACGTAAAATCCGCAATGACTTGCCGGTGTATTCATTTGCTGGCTCAAAAGACCCTGTTGGCAACGATGGCATCAACGTAGCCATTCTAGATGACAAGCTTGAGACCGCAGGCTTAATCGATGTCACCATGAAGATCTACGAAGATGCTCGCCATGATCTCTTCAACGAGACCAATAAAGACGAAGTTTACGAGGATTTGTTGAGCTGGCTAGATGACACACTGCTGCGTGTTGCCCAGCCTGCGTGCGAGCTCAAACCGCAGCAAGAGCCCACCGCATGGTTGGCAGGGAACGGCTAAAGTACTAGGCGGTCGCTAAAAACTGGCGACCGCTTATTTCGTAGCCTTCATGGCTGCACGAATTTGCTCAATACGATCACGGTTTGCGTCAAAATCGTAATAGCCAATACGTGACGACGAACGCACATCTACGCGCTGACCATCGGCCTGCATGGCAAACTCAACATCATCGACAAAGCCCATTAACGACGACGTGTATTCGGCGTAAAGATAAGCAGAGTCTTGCTTAACCACTTTTGCGCCCGACATATCGGCAATAACAGCGGCCAAACGCGCCATATAACTGCCCTTGTCGCCAACAACCATTAACGGCGCAATAGCTTTTTTATCACCCTCCACCGCTTGGCTACCCACCGCATGCGGCGCTGATGGCAGCGGCGCTAACTGACCATTTTCGTTGACGCCTAAGTTCGCCGGACGCGAGCCAGACATAAGGCCAGCCGAGGCATTCAAGCTCACGCCAGACAATGCAATCGCAGCAACTATCAGCAACTTTTTCATGGTTATTTACTCAAGTAGCGCATGGCATCTTCGATGCCTTTTAGCGTTAGGGGATGCATTCGTTGATCAACTAACTGCAAGGTCATTTCAGTCGACTGTGTCATTTTCCAATGCTTTTCTGCTTCAGGGTTAAGCCAAACCACTTTGTCGAAATGGTTGGTTAAACGCTGCATCCAAAGTGCGCCGGGCTCTTCATTGAAGTGCTCAACCGAGCCGCCCACCGAGGCAATTTCATACGGCGACATACTGGCATCACCAATGAAAATCACGCGATAGTCTTTGCCGTATTTATGAATAATGTCGTAAATCATGGTGCGTTCGCTGTGGCGCCGCATATTGTTTTTCCATACCGACTCATAAATGAAGTTATGAAAGTAGAAAAACTCGAGATGCTTAAATTCGGTTTTAGCGGCCGAAAAAAGCTCCTCGCAAATGCGCACATACGGGTCCATCGAGCCGCCAATATCAAAAAACAGCAGCACTTTGACGCGGTTTTTACGCTCTGCCACTAAGCGAATATCGAGCATGCCGGCGTTGTGAGCGGTATGGCGAATGGTGTCGTCGATGTCGAGAATTTCTTCCGCACCTTGGCGAGCAAAGCGGCGCAGACGGCGCAAAGCCAGCTTGATATTACGAATGCCAAGCTCGACATTGTCATCGAGATTACGAAAGTCGCGCTTTTCCCAGACCTTCACCGCACTTTTATTGCGCGATGGCCCAGCCATGCGAATGCCTTCAGGGTTAGCACCATAAGCACCAAACGGCGACGTGCCACCGGTGCCAATCCATTTATTGCCGCCCTGATGACGCTTCTCTTGCTCTTGCAGGCGCTCCATAAATTTCTTCATCAGCTCTTCAAGCGAACCAGATTTTTGCAGTTCAGCCATTTCCTCTGGCGATAGCTGTTTCTCCAGCTCTTTGCGCAGCCATTCCTCAGGAATGCTTTTGCTCAGAAAATCGGCCGATACGCCTTCCAGACCATCAAAAAAAGCCTTAAAAGCGCGATCGAATTTGTCGTAATGGCGCTCATCTTTGACCATGCAGACTTTTGCCAGCTGATAAAACGCCTCGCTATCGGCATAGACCAAGCCTGCTTTCAACGCGGCATTGAGATCGAGCAGCTCGCGGATGCTCACCGGCACCTTATGCTCTCGCATGGTCTCAAAAAAATGGACTAGCATCGCCCTCTCCTAGCGTTAAGCATCGGCGTTAAACGTCGTCTGGTGTTAGGCGTTTTCACGGCGATTCATAAAGGCTAAACGCTCAAGCAACGCCACATCGGCCTCGTTTTTCAGCAAGGCTCCGTACAGTGGCGGAATGGCTTTGCGCGGATCGCGATTACGCAGCACATCTTCAGGGATGTCATCGGATAGGATCAGCTTGAGCCAATCGATCAATTCAGAGGTTGTTGGCTTTTTCTTCAAGCCCGGCACTTTGCGCAAATCAAAGAAAATATCCAGCGCCTGCTTCAGCAGCGTGCCTTTGATGCCGGCGTGATGTACTTCGACAATCGCCTTCATGGTCTCAGCATCGGGGAATTGGATATAATGGAAGAAGCAGCGACGCAAGAAAGCATCGGGCAGCTCTTTTTCGTTATTTGAAGTGATGATGACAATTGGGCGATGTTTAGCCTTGATGGTCTCACCAGTTTCGTAAACGAAGAACTCCATTTTATCGAGCTCGGTGAGCAAGTCGTTGGGGAATTCGATATCAGCCTTGTCGATCTCATCGATCAGCAACACTACGCGCTCATCGGCAGTGAATGCTTCCCAGAGCTTACCTTTCTTGATGTAGTTGCCGATGTCGTGCACGCGTTCGGTACTGAGCTGCGAATCACGCAGGCGCGATACGGCATCGTATTCGTAGAGGCCTTGCTGGGCTTTGGTGGTGGACTTGATGTGCCACTGGATCAAGCGTGTGCCAAAGGCTTCAGC
>JAGPVX010000035.1 GCA_018066805.1 Paraperlucidibaca sp.
CTGAGCGCTGGAGTGGTGACACCCGCAACTGGCATCCTGTGACATTAGTATCGCTAAACCCAGAGCGCCGAGTAGTTAGGGAGGTAGAGAAAATAGCTGCATAAAAATCAAACAGGGCGACAGATACCTTGACAGTTACCGGCAGGATGCGATTGTTGTTCGTGAGTTGTTCGAAAGATCATTCACCATGGTGCCTCAAGCAACGCTGTTTATTACGGGTAATGCTAGACCAACAGCTGGCGGTGGAAATGCTATGTGGGAGCGCTTAAAGGTATTGTCATTTAATAACCAAATTCCTAAGACCGAGCAAGATGCCACGCTTTAGGATCGGTTGCTGTTGGAAGCTGATGGCATTTTGAATTGGTTGGTACAAGGCTGGCTTGCGTATCAAGCGGAAGGTGGGTTAATCGAGCCATGGCGAATACTGAAAGATTCAGCTGCCTATCGCAAGGAAATGGATCTAACGGCCATGTTTATTGATGAGTGCTGCGAGGTTGGCGAATAGCATCGTGAGCACTCTTAGGATGTATTCGTTGCCTATTAGGAGTGGACAGTAGTGGTAGGTGTGAAGCCACTTGGACGCACAGCTTTTTACGAAAAAATGGGAGATGCTGGTTTCAGACGAGCAAAGCTTCGATTTGGAGCCCAAAATCCTAAGCACTACATGCTGGGACTGAAGTTAATTCCTACCGCATTTACGTAACACCAAGGCAGGCCTCGGAGACGAGGCTTGCTGCCACTAATATAGCTAATAACACTCAATATAACATTAACACCCATCTACATCTAACCTGTTCCATTGTTCCAATTTTCACCCTTTAAAAGATGAGTAATATTTTAAAAAGTAGTTATAGCCTAGCTACTACCTAGCTGAAAGTAGATCATAAAGTGGAACAATGGCACTAGCAGGAATGTGTAGAGACATCCGTTTATTGTTACTTCTTTCGTTGCTGATCTACGGCATCAGATGCAGCGGCAACAACAAGTAAGCCGCTAACAACTACGAAGCTTCCAATCGAGCAGACCACAGCCCCACCAAAAGCACCCACAGGGCCTGCAATTGCTCCACCTATCGAGCCTCCACCTACCCCTGCAGCAATAGCAATACGAACAGCAGCGGCAATATTACTCATGACTTCAGCTCACTCGATTTGCCAATAAAGGTATCCCGTGCAAGGTTTCCAATGATGTTTGTTGTGACGCCATCAATTGCTCCGCCGAGTACACCACCTAAGAGAGGAATAGCCTTGCCCATATTAATTACACCTTTCTCGCCAAACTTGGTAAGCAAGCGGAATCCAACGGCTTGATTTATCCGCTTGATTGTTTGGCCTGAAATTTGTCTAACTGCGGTGGTTGCCAGCTTGCCGGTAAACGCAATTCCAATATCCTTTGCAACATCAACCGTGCTCGATGCCACTAGGCAAGAGAATACCAATGCACGCACACGATCATCTTTTATATCGTGGCCGCCCATATGCGCAAGGGCAGCGATCATGCGAATTTGTACGAAAATTACCGTGAATAAATTTGCTGGAATTGCTACAGGCAAAGTCAGCACTCCACCAAGTCCAGTAAGGAAACCAGATGATGCGGCCTTAGCAATTTGCCAGCGGATTAGTGTGTCAGCTGCCGATAGAACATCGTCATCATCAAACATGTAGCTTTCAGCAATCTGAGCCGCTGAGTCGATGCCAACAACACCATTTACCGTCTTGTCATAGACAAAATTCAGTGCCTCTTGGATTTTCTCGGACGTAATTCCTTTTGACGCCATTTGCTCCGACATTGCTCTACCCTATTTTTAGTTAAAAAAGATCCGCTTCCAATCACTTAAGCTTCGGTCATGCCACGTCCGCTGTAAGGCCACACTCTTTAAGCGCTCCTGCTCTTCTGCTGCTAGCCTTGCTTGCTTCAGCGCCTCTAAGTGCAGTCGCTCGATCTCAGCCAATCGCTGCCGCTCTTTCTGTTCACTCGCTTGATTAAAGTAGTATCCAGTCGCACACAGTCCTATGAACAAGGCAAAGCTCGTAGCAAAGCCAGCTGTCGATCCATAACTTTCACTAACGGATACACCAGCAGCAACAATGAGCACTAACGCTAGCGCTGCGATACCTAGCACAAACATCAGCATGTAATAAGCAATGAACGTAGCCGCTGCTAGCCCCGCCAATAGAAGCACAATGAAAATGGTCACACTCTGCTCCTAGCTGGTTTATAGGTGGGCCAATTGATTTAACCGAAAAAGCGCTTGGTAAAGTCTGCTTGGTTAAAGGTGTTGTCATTTGATGTTGAGTGAATCGTCATGCCGCCATCAGGACTTGGTATCGTGTAACCGACCGTGTGGCCATAGCTGCCGAGATTCTGCCCTCCAAATGCGTTACTGGTAGTCGTCGAATCTAGGCTCCCCATGGCATTAAAGTGATTAACGCCACCGAATACGTTCGGCTCAGTGTGGCCAGTCATATGATGCAGACTATTAAATTCGTTGTGTCCGCCAAACACATTCGCCTCAGTCGAGCCAACATGATTCACCCCAGAGTAAATATCATGCCCGCCAAAGCCATTTGATCCTACGTGACCCACGATATGTACACCGTCCGTAATATTGGCTTGATCCAAGTGTTCACCCAGCTCCGTTGCCAATTGAACAATGCTGAAAATATCCATAACAACTCCTCAAAAACTCACTTAATGCTGTACGACGTAAACACCGGGACTACATCTTTTAGACTACCTGCTGAATCATCAATTGCTTTGCAGACATAACTAAAGGCACCAACATAAGACTCTGTAGCTTTTCCGTGGACGTATTTGGTTACTTCACTGCCAGCAGTCTGGATATCGTTTTCAAGAGCTATAAATTGCTCATAAAAAGATCTTACATGCATGAGGTAAGTATCAGTAGATTGGTTTTTCGCATTAAAATTCTTGTAGCCGCCATAAGCTGAAGCCAAAAGCATTGGCACGCCCACTAGAGGATTAACTATAATAACCGCACTACTGGCCGCTGACTTGAATGCAACATCCCAGTCCATTTTAGATGCGACTTGTTGCTGAAATTTTGGGTACGCCGCCTTTATTATTGATTGGCCCGAATGAAGCCTTTCAAGTGTGCCAGCCACCTCGCTAAAGCTTGATCGGCAATAGCCTGAAATTCTCAAACGCTGCTCAGATGCTTGGTCTGTCGTTAGCGTAAATTTTTGCTTTAAGCTCTGTAATGGCTCTGGCATCACTGCAAAAACTTGCGTCAGCGTCTCTTTGTAATCTTCAACGAAGCGTTCGCCAATTTTTTCACTAGCCTTAACTAGGCTAGAGCGGACTCCCTGCAAGTCATACTCAAGAATCTCCTCCACATAGTCATTTAGCTCTTCGCTATTCGCAAACGAGCCCTTCGTGGTGTATTGCTCAAACTTCGCTCTAGCTTTATCTATCAGCGTTAAAAGTGGCGAACTAAGCAGTTGATTGGCTTGACTAGACATTTGAGAAGGAATGCCTGCTAGACACTCTTCGATCTGCTGAATGTATTTGGGGTTTTGTTGATCCTTAAGCGGCACAGCTGCAGAAGCTGGCGGCGTTAACGTCGAAGGCCTGATACCGCTGGCTTGATCTGAGGGTATGCCTTGCTGTGGCATGGCCACTTTCTGCGCTGAATGCTTAGAGCGATTGAGCTTAAATAGCACCCAAAAAATGATGCCCGCAACGCTCGATATAATAACGCCATCTGCGATATCCAGCTGACTCAACCCAGCACTTGCCGCATCAAGAATCACTGACATAGACATACCTTCCTTAGCATCAAGTTAGGCTAAGTTTATTTTAGTAAAAACTCAAGTCATTACTAAGACGCTCTTAGCGTCTATCCGCTTGAGCTTTGCATGAAACCTAACCACCCATTCTCAACTCGCCTTAAGGCTGCTCGGCTTGCAAAATCAGCCATGCTTAAGGCAAAAGGGCTCGGTGGGTATTCGCAAGAAAAACTAGGTTGTGACACGGGTATCGAGGAAGCAACAGCTAGCGCAAGAATGAATCAATACGAGCAAGGAAAGCACTTACCTGATTTACAGCAGGCGGCTCGATTCGCAGAAGCACTTGATGTGCCGCTGGCTTATCTATTTTGCTTAGACGATGACATTGCGGAGCTATTGCTGCTTACCTACTCGCTACCACATGATCAGCGTCAACAAGTTACAGAGTTCGCACTCCAGATTTTGACATCAAACAACATCTCTAAGTAGTACAATTCGTGCTACATTCTCAGCTCAATAGAAGCTTGTGGCGAACTCGGCCAAGCCTTAAATACTTGATTATTCTAGTGCCAGAAGAGGACTTGAAGTGGAGTGCCAAGTCCTCTTCTGGGCACCATATTTAAAAGCCGATCATTGATCGGCTTTTTTATTGCCTAAATTTTTTCCATATGCGCAACACAACCATTTCACTTAAGCCGCTTAAAGCATGAAGTGAATTTGCATCTCACCCACTAAGAAGCCGAGCACTGCACCAACGGTGATCAATGCCCATTCATCTTCTTTAAAGGCGGGACGCAGCATGCCTTCAAACTGATCTGGCGTGAGGCCTTGCATACGCTCAACCAAGGTATTGCGCACGTCCATTGCGTCTTCAGCATAGGTCTCCACATACTTCATGGTTTCCGGCATACGGTCCATGATGCGCTCAGCGATTACACTCTTCATTTCCATGTAAGTCTTGCTGCCCACGGCATAGACCACTAGCGGGCGAACCACGCCAGTTTGCTCGTCTACCATGGCCTTCACGTTTTTATGAATTAGATCCATGATGCGATCAGCAAAGGCGCCACGAAACAGCTCTTCCATCATGTTTGCCGGCGTTAAAACCTGCTTAGAGATGAGGTCTGCGTAATCTGCCGCCACTTCCTTCTGACGCTTCAGGAACAAGCCTTGCACCGTGAAGCCGAGGATTTTCTTTGGCATCTGCGGGCGGAACATCATTTGCAAAGCGATCCAGTCGCTGAAGAAGCCGACGAAACCACCAAATGCTGGCAACATCCAAGGTTGTTTAAATGCCAACCAGCAAAGCATCTGGATCCAACCGATAGCAAAGCCGAAATAAAAGCCGGCATTACTGAAAAACTTAAACTCTTGGCGGCCGACCTTTTGGAAAATCTCGTTTAAAAGCTTCTTATCGCGCAACAGGTTAGTAATAACCATGTGCTTAATATCAAAGTATTTATCGATATTTCCCTGCACCTCAGACATGATATTCGCAACGATAGTAGGAGCTTCTGCCTTCACGCGGGTAATAATTTTTTGACGCGCAAACTCAGGCATACCTTCCCACAAGCCGGGCTGATACTGCTGCGCAACTTCGCGCACAATATCTTCCGATGCAGCCATCATCGGCACTTCGATTTCTTTAGCAATACGGTGCGGATCGAGTCGAGCAAAAATCTCGGCAGGCTTGATAAGCTGGTTTGTCATCAAATCGACTGAAATCATCGCCATCTTTTCAGCTTTACGCGGAACAATGCCCTGCCAGCCAAAGAACGGCTTGATGCCAATGAACTCCATTGGAGCAAACATCATTTTAATGGCGACTACTTTGGTGATGTAGCCAATAAAGCCGCTGATGAATGGAATAGAAATGTAAAGCCACATATCGGCTTTAAAGTCAGCAATCATCTGCTCAATCATTGTGTCTTTCCTTGGTTTTTATTATGACGAGATTTGCTCTCGCGCTTGGCTTTATGATGCCAAATTTAAAGACAATAACAATGCAGTAAATATGCTAATCAGTACCGCTCAGCCAATATCTCTCGGCTCACTGCTTCATTTTGCGATGCTTTTGTACGAATATCTTCGGCGATAACACTCGCCAGCTTTCCGCCAACTAAGGGAATGCTACAGCTGACATCCCAAGTTAAAGTGTTCGTCGTTACGCCATCTTTCTCGCTGAGCTGCATACTCGCCGAGATATTCACGGCCGACACTGACTTGTTAATCAGCTGCAAAGTGCCACTAGCGCACTCGCGATCCCAGCGGTCGGTTTGTTCAATTTCGATGGGCTGATCACTTTTGATGAACTTTTGCGCCAATGCCGGCAACTTTACGCTGGGCTTGCCAACCACGTGCGCGGTAAGCGCAAAATGGCGTCCGTCGTCTTCACTCGACAGCACTTCAAAGCGCTCATAGCCCATGCGCGATAAACGCGCATTTGCATAATCCGCGCTAGTGATCATGGCGAGCACACGGGCCAGCGGAGCTGGCCATGACATAGTTGTTTCAAATTTCATCGCAGGCCCTCACTCACTTACGCAAGTTCTTATTATTGGAACGGATGGCGCAGCACAATAGTTTCATCGCGATCCGGACCTGTCGAAATAATATCGATCGGACAGCCCACCAACTCTTCGATGCGACGAATATAAGCACGCGCATTTTCAGGTAAGTCTTCTAGCTTTTGCACGCCGACAGTGGACTCAGTCCAGCCTGGCAGCTCCTCATAAATAGGCACCACATCAGACAGCGCAACAGCATCTGTCATCAGCGCCTCAATCGAGCCAGATTCGCGAGTCTCATAGCCGGTGCAAACTTTAACGACGGGCAAGCCATCGAGTACATCTAGTTTGGTCAGACACAGGCCAGAGATGGAGTTGAGCTCAACGGCGCGGCGCAATACAACGGCATCGAACCAACCGCAACGACGTGCGCGACCAGTTGTTGAGCCGAACTCATGACCAACTTGCGCCAAGCGCGCACCAGTTTCGTCAAAAAGCTCAGTCGGGAATGGACCGCCGCCAACACGCGTGGTGTAAGCCTTGGTGATGCCCAAGATATAATCTAAATACAAAGGACCAAAGCCCGAGCCAGTGGAAACGCCGCCAGCGGTGGTATTTGACGAGGTCACAAATGGATAAGTGCCGTGATCGATATCGAGCAATGAACCTTGCGCGCCTTCAAACATGATCTGGGCGCCTTCGCGACGCAGGTCATGCAAAATGCCTGGCACGTCAGCGATTAAATCGCGCAGCTGCTCGCCCCACTCCAGCGCCATATCCAGCGTTTTCTGGAAATCAACCGGTGGCACTTTGTAGTAATTCGTGAGTTGGAAGTTATGGTAATCAATGATTTCACCAAGCTTGCCCGCCAGCGTGTCGCTGCGATATAGATCGCCGAGGCGGAGACCGCGACGAGCCACTTTATCTTCATATGCTGGACCAATGCCACGACCTGTAGTGCCGATAGCCGATGAGCCGCGAGCGGCCTCACGCGCCTGATCTAGCGCCACGTGGTAAGGCAAAATCAATGGACAAGCTGCCGAGATTTTCAGGCGCTCACGTACAGGTACGCCCTTAGCTTCTAGGTAGGCCATTTCTTTCAGCAGGGCATCGGGAGCTAACACCACGCCATTGCCAATTAGGCACTGCACGCCAGCGCGCAAAATGCCCGAGGGAATCAGGTGAAGTACGGTTTTTTCGCCGTCGACGACCAAGGTGTGACCGGCATTATGGCCGCCCTGAAAACGCACCACAGCACGTGCATTATCGGTCAGCAAATCAACGATTTTGCCTTTGCCTTCATCACCCCATTGGGTACCCAACACCACCACATGATTGCCCATGTTCTAGACTCTCTTAATCAGTTAGGACGCAACTGCACGTACTTGCCAGCACGCATCAGCATAAAAAAATTCACGATCACAGCCCGCCTCTACCGCGCTTAATAAAGCGCCCGGTAGCTGCTGCACAACACGTTGGCCATGAGCTCGCGCTTGGATCATTGCGGCGCGCAGATCAGCATCATCACCAGCGGGCGCAAGTATGCCTTGTGTCGCAGCCGTAGCATTGGAAAAATCTAGCCATTGCTTCAAGTCAGCACTGAAGCCAGTCGCCGCACGCGCGCGACCAAAGGCCTCGCCGACATGATCATAGCGACCACCCTTTGCCACTTCACGGGCATGGCCAGGCGCATACACGCTAAAGACCAAACCAGTGTGGTAGTGATAGCCGCGGACATCGCCTAGGTCTAGGGTGAGCACGACATTTGGGTGTGACTGCTGGATGGCAGTAACGACGGCTTGCACATCGGCCAAGGCTTGCGACACGGCGGCTGGGGCATCTGGCCAAAGCACTTTCGCTTCAGCGAGCACCGAGACATCGCCCGCCAAGCTCGGCAGCGGCAATAAAGCCGCCTGATGCGCAGCGCCAACGCGTGTAGGAATCGCCTCATGCCATTCGGGCAATGATTTGCGGCTGAGCATGTCGCGCAGACTAGCCTCAGTGTCGCAATCAAGCTCGGCAGCGGCGGCCAAGGCACGGAAAACGCCGACATGGCCGAGGTCTAGGTGTAGCTCGCGAGCACCGGCAATGTGTAGGGCATCGAGCGTTAAGCGAATGATTTCAATATCGCTTTCTACGCCGGCATGGCCGTAAAGCTCAGCGCCTATTTGTACCGGGCAACGCGAAGCGGCAATACCCATTGGTCGCGTGTGCAGCACCGTGCCGGCGTAGCAATAACGCGCCGGACCTTCGCTACGAAGGCAATGCGCATCGAGACGAGCAACTTGCGGCGTGGTGTCGGCGCGCACGCCCATCATGCGACCGCTAAGCTGATCGGTGATTTTAAAGGTGAGGTCGGCAAGATCACGGCCAGATCCCGAAAGTAACGATTCGAGATACTCCATGAGCGGCGGCAGCACTAAGGCATAGCCCCAGCGCGCGAAATGATCGAGCAGTTGTCGTCGCAACGACTCTAAGCGTGCAGCCTCGGCAGGCAGCACATCGGCAACGCCATCGGGCAGCAGCCACGCATCCACGGGTTTGACCATGCTTTTCGCCACTAATTAGACACAAAAAAACCGAGCGGCACTCGGTTCGGGGGAGTTTATCACAGGCTGTTGCAGCTTGCCCAAACTCGGTGGCTCAGTATCTCGCTGAGCCACCGAAATTGCTTATTTACCAGGCTTGCGCATGTACTTGAGGAACTCGCTATCTGATTTCAGCACGAGCACATCATCGCTACGATTGAAGCTGTTGCGATAGGCCTGCAATGAGCGATAGAAGCTGTAGAACTCGGTGTCTTGACCGAAAGCTTTACGAGCAATCAGGGCAACCTGAGCATCACCTTCACCGCGCAATGTTTCCGCTTGGCGATAGGCATCAGCCAAAATCACGCGCTGCTGGCGATCGGCCTCTGATTTGATGCGATCAGACATCTCAGTACCTTGAGCACGATGCTCGCGAGCTTCACGCTCACGCTCTGTGCGCATACGGTTATAGATGGACTCAACCGTGGATTGCGGGAAGTCGACGCGCTTAACACGCACATCCACCACCTCAATACCAAACTCGCGCATGGCAACGGTGTTAACGGCCTTAGTTAAGTTCAGCATGAGCTGCTCACGCTGACCGGCAACAACTTCGTGCACATCACGCTCGGAAACACGGTTTTTCAGGCCGTCACGCACCAGTGGCATGAGGCGAGATTCCGCCTCCAAGGCTAAGCCGCCAGTAGCAGTGAAGTAGCGCTTCACATCATTAACGCGCCACATAACGTAGGCATCGATGATCAGGAACTTGCTTTCTTTGGTCAAAAACTCGGTGCGCTCAGAATCGCTAACCTGTAGACGGCCATCGAAACGACGAACTTCGTGCACCAATGGGATCTTGAAGTGCAGGCCAGGCTTCAAATCTGCCTCAACGACCTCACCAAAGCGCAGCAAAACTGCCCGCTCAGTGGCTTGCACGGTATAGAACATGGCATTGGCCAAAAACAGCACAACGAGGGTGGCGTATAACGCCGACATACTACGCGATGGCATTAGCGGGCTCCCTCCAACGTACGGCCAGAACGCTCAGCGTCTCGCAGATTGCCGGTGCTAGCCGGCGGAATGTATGGTGATGTACCGCCTGCGGCAGGCGCAGCGGTGGCAGCAGCTGCCGCGGCAGCCATCGGTAAATACAGCAGTGGCGCTGCGCCACCGGGCTCAACCACAACCTTACGATTGCTCGCCATGATCACTTCCATGGCATCTAAATACATACGGCTACGCATGACTTGTGGGTTCAAGCGATACTCGGCCAATAGGCCTTGAAAGCGCGAGGCATTACCTGTGGCGCGATCGATAACCTCTTGCTTATAACCATTAGCATCAGCAATGAGTCGAGCGCCCTGACCTCGAGCCTCTGGCACAATACCGTTAGCGTAGGTTTCAGCCTGGTTTTTCAGACGTTCTTTGTCTTCTTTAGCGCGAATCACGTCGTCAAAGGCGGCCTTCACATCTTTCGGCGGCAATGCTTCCAAAATGTTGACGTTACGCACGCTAATGCCTGAGCTATAGCGATCCAAATACGACTGCAAACGCGGCAGCATATCTTGCGCGAGCTTGGCGCGGCCCTCGCCCAATACTTGCGTCATTTTTGCGCTACCAACTTCGTGGCGCAGCGCCGACTCAGTGGCATGCGTCAGTGTCGACTCAGGATTAGCAATCGCGAGCACATAGTTTTTGGGGTCTGAAATGCGGTATTGCACGGTCAGTGAGATATCAACAATGTTTTCATCTTCAGTGATCATGCTGGCGTTAAGCGGCATCTGCTCGGTGCGCTCAACGTTAACCTTACGCACGCTATCCATCAGCGTGGGGCGCCAATGCAAGCCAGCCGTTTCTACCTTGGAGTATTCACCAAAGCGAAATACCACGGCGCGCTCGGCTTGCTCGACACGATAAAAACCAAAGATCACCCAGAGCGCGACCGCACCAACGAGCAGCAAGCGCGTTAGCTGCTTTTCGCCATTGGGATCGCCGCCACCGAATACGCTTTGCAGCTTATCGAATAGAGGATTGCTTTTATTGCCACCGCCGGAAGGCTTACGCCCGCCCCACGGATCGCGATTACCGCTCGGGTCTTGCCCCGAACCGGGTTGATTCCACGCCATCTGGCACTCCTAGCTTGCTATAACTGTCTTAACCAACGCCGGCCTCTAAGACCACGTCAGCGCGCACCAACCCCTCACGAGCGAGGCATTGGGCTAAATCCGGAGCCTGTATGCGCACGCACAAACGGCTACCACCACTATCATCGGGAAGCTCAGACTCTACCACTCCTAAGCCATAGAATCGCGCCCGTAATCGCGCCAAATCTGGTGTCATTTCCAAGGTAAGCGTTTCCCATGGTGCCGACACGCATAACTGCATGGCCTGCAAGAGTAAATCTAAGCCCTCGCCATCGCGCGCAGAAACCCATACCGCCTGCGGCCTACCCTCTTCATCGTAATCAATACGCGGCTCTTGATCTGGCAACGAGTCTAACTTGTTGTAAACCAACAAAATAGGTGCAGTTGCGCCAACCTCTTCAAGCACTTCGTTGACGGCTCGCAAATGCAGGTCACGATCAACGCTGGCAGCATCGACAATATGTAAGAGCAAGTCGGCCTGCGCTGTCTCTTCTAATGTCGCGCGAAAGGCATCGACTAATTGATGTGGCAAATGCCGCACAAAGCCTACTGTGTCGGCCAACACGGTAGGACCAATGCCATCGAGCTGAATACGCCGCAGCGTTGGATCTAGCGTGGCAAACAGAAGATCGGCGGCGTATGCATCGGCACCGGCCAAGCGATTAAACAGCGTCGACTTACCTGCGTTGGTGTAGCCGACTAGCGAGATGGTTGGTACGCCGGCTTTTTGTCGTGCCGCGCGACCTTGCGCTCGCGTTTGACGAACTTTCTCTAAGCGCTCTTTCAATGAGCTGATGCGCAAGCGCAGCAAACGCCGATCGGTCTCTAACTGAGTTTCACCCGGACCGCGCAGACCGATACCGCCTTTCTGTCGCTCAAGGTGAGTCCAGCCTCGCACTAAACGCGAGGACAGATGGTCAAGCTGAGCTAGCTCAACCTGCAATTTGCCTTCATGAGTTCGGGCGCGCTGGGCGAAAATATCCAAAATGAGGCCGGTGCGATCGAGCACACGGCATTGCAAAATACGCTCAAGATTGCGCTCTTGCGCCGGAGTTAAGGCGTGGTTAAACAGCACGACCTCGGCATTGAGCTGTTTAACGGCCTCGGCAATTTCTTCGACTTTGCCAGAACCAGCATACAGCTTAGGGTCGGGGCGCTGACGCGAACCAGTGATGACCGCCAACACCGCGACATCGGCCGACTTAGCCAGTAGCTGAAACTCATCTAGGTCTTCGTCTTGGCCATGCTGGCGCAGAGACAAGTGCACTAAAACAGCACCTTCGCCACCACTCGGACGCTCAAAATATTCCATTCAGGCCCTTAAGCTCAGATATGACTGCGCCGCCGATGTGGCGGCGCAAAAAGGCAAAAACAACTTAAAGAAATGCAGGTTGAGTATCGTCATCATCCAAGTCTTCTAATGATGACTCGAGAGAGCCAACACCAGAGCTGCCGACAGGAACTGTGCTGCCTGGCAATACCGTGCGTGGGTTACGCGCTGGCACCACAGTGGAGATTGCGTGCTTATAAACCATTTGGCTGACGGTGTTTTTCAACAGCACCACGTATTGGTCAAATGATTCGATTTGGCCCTGCAATTTAATGCCATTCACCAAAAAAATTGATACGGGAATGCGCTCTTTGCGCAGGGCATTTAGAAACGGGTCTTGCAGGGTTTGACCTTTTGACATGGATAATCTCCGGTGGCGAACGAGGCCACATACATATAACAGCGTATAACCGCTGATTGGCGGCTCCCTACAAAGCAGGAATAACGACACTCAAAGCAGTGCGCCTACGATTACTGTGGGGTGAGTGCTGCGCTTTTTCAAGTCTACGACGATAAAAGGTCTTCGACGAAAGGCAATGTAGCGCTCGACAGTGGGTCTAGCCAGGTCGCCGCAGTGAAGCTACGCAGCCATGTCAGCTGGCGCTTGGCAAGCTGACGAGTGGCGAAAATGCCGCGATTGCGCAGTTCGTCGCGATCGTATTCGCCATCTAAATGCTCCCAAGCTTGGCGATAACCAACCGAGCGCATCGATGGCATGGTCGGCAACAGGTCACCACGCGCGCGTATAGTTTCGACTTCCGCAATGAAGCCCTGCGCCAACATGAGATCGAAGCGCTGGGCAATGCGCTCATGCAGCAAGGCGCGATCTGGCGGCGATAGCGCCAGCCAGTGCATACGATACGGCAGCGGCTCTGGCTCGGGTTGTTCGGCATGCCATTGCGTGAGGGTCTTGCCGGTGAGCATCCAAACCTCTAAGGCACGCTGCAGGCGCTGACTGTCGTGCGGCGTGATACGCGCGGCGGCAACTGGATCAACGGCTTGCAAGCGCTGATGCAGTGCTGGCCAACCGTGAGTCTCGGCATCGCGTAATAATTCGGCGCGTAGCTCGGCATCAGCCTCGGGCAAATTCGCGAGGCCATCACGCAAGACTTTGAAATAAAGCATGGTGCCGCCGACTAAGATTGGCACTTTGCCAGCGGCAGATATTTCGGCCATGGCTTTGAGAGCATCACTACGAAACTCAGCGGCGGAGTAGCTTTGATTTGGCTCAATAATGTCGATGAGGCGATGCGGCGCTCGTGCTAGTTCATCGGCAGTGGGTTTGGCGGTGCCGATGTCCATGCCGCGATAAATCATGCTGGAGTCGACCGAAATAATCTCGCCGATGCCTTTTTCGACTAGGGCGATAGCCAGTGCGGTTTTACCGGCAGCGGTTGGCCCCATAATGCAGAGCGCGGGCGGCAATGCTTGCGACTCAGACGAGGCCGCCATCAGCGACCTCGCATAAATAAGCGATCAAGCTCAGCCAAACTCAGGCGCGTCCATGTTGGGCGGCCATGGTTGCACTGGCCGCTACGCTCGGTGGCCTCCATATCGCGCAGCAAAGCATTCATTTCCGGGATGCTCAATTGGCGATTCGCCCGCACCGCGCCGTGACAGGCCATGGTGCCGAGCAATGTATTTTGTTGCTCCTCAACACGACGAGTTTGGCCGTGCACGAGCAAGTCCGCCAGCACATCGCGCAATAAAGCCGCAGCATCGGCTTGAGCCAACACTGCCGGCAATGAACGAATCAGCACCGTCTCTGGGCCTAAGCGCTGCGTTTCAATGCCCATAGCTAGCAATGCCTGCATTTCAGATTCAGCAATATCGGCTTCGCGCTGACTCAGCGCCACACTCAACGGGACTAGTAGCGGCTGACAAACCACGCCAGCATCAGCTTGCTGCTGCTTTAGGCGCTCATAAACAATGCGCTCATGGGCGGCGTGCATATCGACCAAGACTAAGCCTTCAGTGTTTTGCGCCAAGACATAAACGCCATGAAGCTGGGCGATGGCGTAGCCCAAAACTGGCGTATTGGTGGCTTGCTCAGCAGGCATGCTAGGCGCTTCAGTTCCGCCCGCTAAATAGCTGGCAAAACCATCGCGCGCAGGAGCACTGGAGCGCCAATCTAGCCCGCCTTGCTGAGGGGAGTAGTTGGGCTGCCAGGCTTGTGGCTCAGACTGTGATGCAGCGCTTGCCGTAGCCATCGAAGCAAAAGCCTGCTCAGCGGCTGGAGCCAAAGATCCCGTAGGCTGCGCATCATCGGGACGCACTTCTGCTAAAGCGCGATGCAAGCCACGATAAATCAGGTCATGCACCAAGCGATGCTCGCGAAAACGCACTTCATGCTTGGTTGGATGCACGTTGACATCGACAGTGCCGGGGTCGATGTCCAAAAACAGCACAAACGCCGGATGACGGCCGTGATACAGCACATCGGCATAGGCTTGACGCACTGCGTGCGAAACCACTTTATCGCGCACCATGCGGCCATTAACGAAGAAGTATTGCAGATCGGCTTGAGCCCGCGAAAACGTCGGCAGGCCCAACCAACCATGCAGGCGCGCGCCGGCAGCCTCTTGATCTAGTGGATGCGCTGCGGCAACAAACTGCGGCCCACAAATATGGCTTAAACGCCGCAGCATCTCTGCCTCGCTAGTCGCAGGCTTCAGCTGCCATAACACGCGCGCATTGTGCGTAAGGCTGAATGATACTTGCGGCGAGACCAGCGCCAAGCGCCGCACAACTTCTTCTAAATGGCGAAACTCGGTGGCCTCGGTACGCATAAATTTGCGCCGAGCCGGTGTATTAAAAAATAAATCGCGCACCTCGACCGAGGTGCCGCGTGGATGCCGCGCCGGCTCAATCACCGCCGACATATCGCGGCCCTCAGTGCGCACCGACCAGCCCAAGCCTGTCGTGTCGGTGCTTGAGGTCAGCGTTAAGCGAGACACCGACGCAATGGATGCCAGCGCTTCGCCGCGAAAGCCTAGTGTGGCCACGGCCTCGAGATCATCGACATGATGGATTTTGCTGGTGGCGTGGCGCGCTAACGCCAAAGGCAGATCATCTTGGGCGATACCGTCGCCATCATCACGCACACGCAGGCAGGCCAAACCACCCTGCTCAATATGCACATCGATAGCGCGGGCACCGGCATCAAGCGCATTTTCAATCAGCTCTTTAACCACCGATGCCGGCCGCTCAACCACTTCACCAGCGGCAATTTGGTTAGCTAGGCGAGCATCTAAAAGCGCTATGCGGGCCACGAATTAATCTCGGTCAAACCAAGTGCCGGGCACTGGAAATTGTTGGCAAAAACGCACAACAGCCGCACCAATCGCCTGCGCCACATCACGCTGATAGCTCGCACTAATTAGGCGATCTTCTTCATCAGCATTAGAAATAAACCCAGTCTCAACCAAAAGCGACACCATACCCGGCTCTTTTAATACCGCAAAGCCAGCTTGCTCGACACGCTTGCTATGCAGTCGATTCACAACATTAGGCAGCGACTGCAAAATCAGCTTACCCATTTCTAGGCTGTGCTTAAGCGTTCCTTCCACCATCATGCCGGCGAGCATATCGGTTAAATCATCATTCTCAGCAACCACACCACCGATCAAATCAGACTTGTTTTCTTGCTCGGCGAGCTGTTGCGCAAAGCGCGAGGTCGCACCTTTGGCACCCTGCAATGACAGGGCAAAAACCGAGGCGCCATTTGCAGAGCGGTTAGCTGCGGAGTCGGCATGCACCGAAATAAAAATATCGGCCTTATGTTCATATCGCGCAATTTTCCGCCGCTGCTGTAGCGGAATAAAGAAGTCGCTGTCGCGAGTTAGTCGAGCCGTAATGCCTTTTTGCTTGCCCAAATAATCGGCCAATGACCGGGCAATGGCTAAAGTTACGTGCTTTTCATAGGTGCCACGACGACCAATAGCGCCGGGATCCTGACCTCCATGTCCAGCGTCGATGCTGACAATAATGTCTCGGCCATTTTTCTTGCCCGCAAACAAACCACCAAACACTGAGGTTGGCTCAGGCTTGACGATAGGCGCTGGCGATGCCGCTGCTGTGGCTATTTTCCCCGAAGCCACCACGCCTAAATCTATGACTAGGCGATACATACCTTGGGCATTCACTGGCAGCATGAAAATGGCGGCCTCAGCCTCTTCGTTCAACTCAACAATGAGCTTGCTACGACTGCCGCTACCATTGAGTGACATGCGTTGCACTGGACCAACCTGCGATGGAAAGTCCCGTGCCGAAAGTCGCGTTGTCGTATTTGGCACAGTAACGACTAAACGCCCAGGCGAAGTTTCTTCGCTAACGCGAAATTCGGTATTGCTGGAAAACTCAACCACCAAGCGTGTTTTGCCCTCATAGTTGCCAGTGCGGGCGCCGACTAGCTCTGCCGCCTGCGCTCCTAGCGCCATGACACAACACATCAGCAACAACAGTTGCTGTATCCATTTATTCATACCAGTCTCGCTAATAGTTGCTCGCCACGCAGCGTATGCGCCGTGATGGTGGCTACGCGCCCGTCAGCCAACTCGTGGCTCACCGGCGCTAAAGAAATGTCCCAATCTGGCGTTGGCAGCAAGGGCTCGCCTTGCGACGGCCACTCCACCAAGCTCAGCTGATCAGATGAAAAATAGTCACGAAAGCCAATCAGCTCTAACTCTTCCGGATCGATCAACCGATATAAATCGAAATGATTCACCGTATTGCCGTTTAAAACGTAGGGCTCAACCAAGGTGTAGGTTGGACTTTTAACTGCGCCCTGATGCCCCAATGTCTGCAATAAGCCTCGCACCAATGTGGTTTTGCCAGCACCTAAGTCGCCTTGCAAATACACCGTCGCGCCGCAGACATCGGTCGCAAAACACGCGCGCGCAATGTCTCCGCCCAGCTGCTCGGTAGCTGATGCATCGGGCAGCGCCCGCTGATAGCGAGTTAATGTAGCTACTGTAGGGGCTAAACGGCTGGTCATAGCAATGGCTTACAGATGGTGACTAACTGCTAAGGATGTCAGAATGTGCGCCATGACGCGAATCCCTTTACATGAAAACGCGAGTTTATCGCGCAATGAGCTGCTGGCCTTAAAAGCCGATATTGCGCTCTGGGCGCGCGAGCTTGGCTTTCAGCAAATGGGCGTCAGCGACATTGATTTAGGTGAGCATCCGCAGCATTTGGCGGATTGGCTAGAGCAAGGCTACGAGGCCGGGATGGCATGGATGCACGAGCCAAAACGTGTGGCGCCAGCAGATTTGGTGCCGAACACGCAGCGCATCATCAGCCTGCGCATGGACTACCTGCCTGCCGAACCACGCATTCACGAAATTTTGGGCGATGCCGACCGTGCCTATATTGCACGCTATGCGCTGGGCCGCGACTATCACAAGCTCATCCGCAAACGCGTGCAAAAGCTAGCCGACCGCATGGCTGAGGCGATTGGGCCATTTGGCTATCGCGCCTTTGTCGACTCCGCACCCGTGCTAGAAAAAGCCATTGCCGCGCAAGCTGGCCTCGGCTGGGCCGGGAAACACACGGTGATCATCAATCGCCAAGCGGGCTCGTACTTTTTCTTGGCCGAACTCTTTACCGACTTACCGCTGCCCGTTGACGAACCAGTAAGCAGCCATTGCGGCACCTGCTCGGCCTGCATTGATATTTGCCCGACGCAGGCGATTATTGCGCCTTATGTGCTCGATGCCGGCAAATGCATTAGCTATTTGACCATTGAGTATCGCGGCGTGATTGCTGAGCCACTGCGCCGAGCCATCGGCAATCGTATTTTCGGCTGTGATGACTGCCAGCTCGTGTGCCCATGGAATCGCTACGCGCAGGCCAGCCAAGAGCCAGCTTTTACGCCGCGCCATGACTTCGATGGCCCGCCGCTGCTGGACCTATGGGCTTGGGATGAAATTACTTGGCTGAGCAAAACTGAAGGAATGCCATTACGCCGCATGAGCTACGCGAGCTGGCTGCGCAATCTATCGATGGCATTAGGCAATGCGCCCGCCAGCGCCGACATCGTGCAGGCACTGGCGATGCGCCGCGATGAGCTGAGCGCCAGCGGCATGCTCAATGATGTGCTCACTGAACATATCGACTGGGCCATTAACGAGCAGACGCTAAAGCTTCACGCAGCGCAGTAGCAACTTAGTTATCGCTAAAGCCTGGCAACTTAAAGAAGTACTGGCGGTAATAGCGCAACTCTTCGATTGAGTCCTTCACGTCATCCAAGGCCAAATGCGAACTTTGCTTAGTGAAGCGCTGCAATAAATCGGGATACCAACGACGTGCTAGCTCCTTTACCGTGCTCACATCGAGGTTGCGGTAATGAAAAAAGGCTTCGAGTTTGGGCATAGTGCGGTATAAGAAGCGGCGATCTTGGCAAATTGAGTTGCCGCAAATTGGCGATTTTTTCGGATCAACGAAGCGACTCAAAAACTCCAGCGTTTGCGCTTCGGCATCGGCCTCGGTCAATGTGCTGCGGCGCACGCGCTCGATTAAACCAGATTGGCCATGCTGACGTGTATTCCACTCATCCATGGCGTTAAGCACGATGTCTTTTTGATGGATGGCTAGCACAGGGCCTTCCGCCAACACGTTCAAATGTGCATCGGTCACGATCGTGGCCATTTCGATAATGCGATCGGTATCGGGGTTTAGGCCCGTCATTTCGAGATCGATCCAAACTAAATTTCCGACCTTATTATGATTCATGAACACTCCTAGTTGCCGTCAGTGGCACAATGCCCGCAGCATAGCAGAGCGCAACACCATTGCAGTCACCCAACAACGAGATAGGCCATGAGCCAACGCCGCATTAGTCGCCAACAAAGTTTTCGTATCGATCGCATTCAGGCTGAACGCATTGCGCGCGCCGCCAAACGTGAAGCCAAAGCCGAAGCATTGCTCGATGGTGGCGCCCTCGGCGTCGAGCAACGCGGCCGCATCATCGCGCATTATGGTGTGCAGCTTGCCGTTGAGGCGCTCGATGGCGAGCTCATTGGACAGCGCTTTCGCTGCCATCGGCGCGCCAACCTAGAAGCCTTAGTTACCGGCGATGAAGTCATTTGGCAGCCTGCTACCGAGGTCGCTACTGGCGTTATTACGGCGATACTGCCACGCCGATCTGTGCTGGTACGCCCTGACCCATACAATAAGCTCAAGCCTGTTGCGGCAAATATCGATTTGATTTTACTGATCATTGCGCCCGAGCCAACGCCATCAGCTGAACTCATCGACCGCTATTTAATCGCCTGCGAAGCCACTGACATTCGGCCAATACTCGTGCTCAATAAGGCCGACTTACTGACTGAAAAAAACCATGATGAGTTAACTGAGTTGCTCGCCAGCTTTGCCGCACTCGGCTATGAAACCCGCACGCTTTCAGCACATGGCGACACCGGCGACCTAGAAGCGTTGGTGGCGCAACACACTGTGGTGTTTGTCGGCCAATCCGGCGTCGGCAAGTCATCGCTCATCAATACCTTACTGCCGAATGTCGCGCAAAAGGTGAAAGAGGTGTCCACCGGCTCCAAGCTCGGCCAGCACACCACCACCACCGCCTGTTGGTTCGATATTCCCACAGGTGGCGCGCTTATCGACTCGCCGGGCATTCGTGAGTTTGGCGTGTGGCATATGAACAAAGAAGAGCTGCTCGCCGGCTTTATCGAGTTCCAGCCTTTTGCTGGCCAATGCCGATTCCGTAATTGCGCTCACGCCAGCGAGCCTGGTTGCTCGTTCCATCAAGCGGTTCTCGATGGCCATATCCAGCCGCGCCGCTTCGCTAGCTTTCAGAAGCTGGTCAACGACATCGGCACACGATAACGACGTGCTAAGCGCGATATAGCCGCGAGATAATCAGCTTGCGCTAGAGCCTAAGCGGTCGCATGCGTATACTGCCTGACTTTCTCGCCACACTGAGTCACATCATGGATCGCGCTATTGAGTTTGTAACCAACCACCACATGCTGGTGGCTACGTTTATCGCCCTGCTAGCGGCGTTTGTTTTCACGGAAATCCAGCGCGGTGGCCGCCGCATTTCGCCCGCCGACCTAACTCGCTTGGTCAACACTCAGGAAGCGCGAGTCATTGATTTGCGTAATACACCAGAGTTTCGCGAGGGCCATATTACCGGCAGCGAAAACATGCCGTATAGCCAAGTGGCTGAAAAAGCAGCCGCACTGGCAGCCGCTGGCAAACCGATTATTTTCGTTTGCGCCATGGGCCAAACCGCTGGCAACGCCGCTCGCAGCGTGAAGCAAGCCGGCATGAAAGAAGTGCATATTTTGAGCGGCGGCATTTCCACTTGGCGTCAACAAGGCCTACCGCTGGTACGCTGAGTCGCCACTTATTTCCACGAATAGCAGGAGAGCCTCATGGCCAAAGTAATCCTTTACACCACCCGCACCTGCCCTTTCTGCGTGCGCGCCAAACAGCTGCTGGGCAATAAATCCGTAGCTTTTGAAGATATCGATGTCGGCAATGCACCTGAACAGCGCGCAGAGCTGACAGCTCGCACCGGCAGCCGCACCGTGCCACAAATATTCATCAACGACGCCTTTATTGGCGGCTGCGATGAGCTGTTTGCACTAGAACGTAGCGGCGAGCTTGATCGCCTTTTACAGGCTTAACCCATTCCGCTTTAATCAGCCCACACCATAATAAGAGAGTCAAAATGGCCGACACCCAACCGCAATTTGCCCTGCAACGCATCTACCTGAAAGATACTTCGTTTGAAGTTCCCGGCGCACCAAAAGTTTTCCTGCAAACCTGGAACCCTGAAGTCAATATCGACTTGGCCACGGCGCATCAGCCTCTCGAAGACGGCAAGCACTACGAAGTGCAATTGGCCATCACCGTGACGGCAAAAAACGAAGGCAGCACGGCATTTTTAGTGGAAGTGAAGCAGGCTGGCATCTTCCAAATCGAAGGTGTGGATGAAGCGGAACTAGGCCCATTGCTTGGCGCTTACTGCCCGAACCTATTGTTCCCATTTGCTCGTGAAGCCATTTCTGACCTAGTCGGCAAAGGCAGCTTCCCACAACTACTCCTGCAGCCAGTTAACTTCGACGCTCTCTACGCCGATAGCCTGCGCCGCAAAAACGAAGCCGGCGCTGAAGCCGCAGACACTACTCGCCCGCAGTAAATCCTTGCTGGCGCCAGGCCTCATAGACCATTACCGCCACGCTATTGGATAGATTCAAACTGCGACTGTCTGCCAACATGGGCAGCCGCAGTTTGTTTTCCGGCGCAAAAGTAGCCAACAGCTCAGCGGGCAAGCCGCGAGTTTCTGGGCCGAACACTAAAACATCACCCTCACTGAGCACGGCAGAAAAGGCTGACTGCGAACCCTTTGTGGTTACCGCGCGCCAGCGTTTATCAGCCAAATAATCTCGGGCCGCCTGCCAGTTCGCGTGCACTTTAAGCTTCGCCCATTCGTGATAATCCAAACCAGCTCGCTTCAGCTTACTGTCATTGAGCTCAAAGCCTAAAGGCTCAATAAGGTGCAGTCGGGCGCCAGTATTGGCACACAAACGAATGATATTGCCGGTGTTGCCGGGGATTTCAGGCTCATAGAGCACGATGTCGATCATGAACATATCCAAAAAGTCTATTGCTAGATTGAGCACTAAGTCGTCAACCGCAACGAGCTAACGGCGTTTCTGTATCTCAGATGGCGAAAATGCCACCACGCAGGAGTGAAGAGCCGATTATGCATCTTGTCGCCGACGCCGGTCTCGCCTATCGTGTGCCCAAAGCGCCACCGGTAAAATTAGTCATGCCAGCACGTCCAGTCCCACAATCGATCGATGCGTTTTTGCATAGCATCAGCCGACGGGCAAGATTAACCGCCGAGCTCGCCACCCGCGATCCCGACGCTGCACAAGATATTGTACAAGAAGCCATGCTCACTCTCGTGGCGAAATACGGCAACCATGACCCCAGTAGCTGGGGACCATTGTTTCACCGCATTTTGCACAGCCGCATGATGGATCACTTTCGCCGCGAAACTCGTAAGCGCAAATGGTTCACTTGGCTTGAGCCATTAGACGACGCTGGCGAAGAAGACCCGTGGCAGAACATTCCTGACCGCGTCGATAATAATCCGGTCACGCTATTGCAGCAGGCCGATAATATGGATGCCGTTTTAGCGGCAGTGGGCGAATTGCCCCTTAGACAGCAGCAAGCCTTCTTGCTGCGAGCCTGGGAAGGCTATGACACCGCTCAGACAGCCGAGGCAATGGGCTGTGCTGAGGGTAGCGTGAAAACGCATTACTTCAGGGCTTTAAACAAAATTCGCGCCAAGCTAGACGGTATTGGCACGACAGCGGAGGACATGACATGAACAAGACACCAGAGCTTTCCCTTGAGGATGCCCGCTTCGCCAAACGCTTGGCCGACACACTCGATCGCTCCATTAGCGAGCCAGACCCTTTGTGGGATGCACGCGTGGCGCAAATCGTGGCACAGGCGCAACGCCAGCAAAAGCGCACGCATCGCTGGCAGTGGTCAGGCGGTTTAGCTTTAGCCGCTAGCGTGGCCTTCATGGTCGTGCTGCCTGGCGACTGGCTGCTCAAAACCAGCGGCACCGAAACCACGCAAGCACGCCCAGCAAGCAGCTCGGTAGATGGTCAAATGCTGGAAGAGATCGACTGGCTGATGTCGATGGAGGACACATCTCGTGGTCAACGCTAAACTGAGCGCGCCACGGATGCGTCGAGCGGCCACTCGGCTAATGCTGATTGGCGTGCTCTCGGTACCAACATTGGCATGGGCCGAGACTCTGCCTTGGGCATCATTGAGCCAAGAGCAACAAGCAACGCTAGCCGACTTCCAGCCTCGCTGGGATGAGATTAGCGATGCTCGTCGCAGCCAGTTAGTTGAACGCGCGCAGCGCTGGAGCAACTTGCCAGATGAGCGTCGCCAAGCCATCTTGACGCGCTGGAATGAGATCAAGTCATTGTCGCCAGAAGCTCGCGATGCACTGCGCCAGCGTTGGAATTCGATGTCGCCGGATGAGCGCCGTCAGGCTCTTGGTGCACCGCACACAAGCGATGGCACCATGCCGGCCTCTATTTCCAACTAGTCATCATCGTCGCCACCCGTGCTCAAACCCAGCTCCTTGAGTTTGCGGGTGAGCGTATTGCGCCCCCAGCCTAGCACCACTGCGGCATCACGCCGCCTCCCCCCAGTAAACTGCAAGGCCTCGGTGATCATCACCCGTTCAAACGCTGGCACCGCCTGATCTAGCAAAGCTCCAGCTGACTTATTTTGCAGCGCTTGCCGCGCCCATTGCGCTAATGCTTGCTCCCAATTCGGCAATGCCACATCAGGCTCCATCTCACCTTCTGCCTGCAGCTCAGGCGGCAAATCGCTGACTAATACTTCGCGCCCCGTGGCCATCACAGTGATCCAGCGACAGGTATTTTCAAGCTGACGAACATTGCCCGGCCAAGGCAGCTTTTGCAGATATGCCGATGCAGCTAACGTCAACGTTTTAGGCTCAACCTGTAGCTCTTTAGCTGCACGCCCCATAAAAAACTGCGCCAGGCGCGGAATATCAATACTTCGATCACGCAAGCGCGGAATATGTATGCGAATGACATTGATGCGGTGAAATAAATCTTCGCGAAACTTACCTTCAGCGACTAATTTTTCAAGATTCTGATGCGTGGCGGCGATGATGCGCACATCTACCCGCACAGGGGTGTGGCCACCGACACGATAAAATTCGCCGTCGGCTAGAACACGCAGTAAGCGCGTCTGTGTGTCGATGGGCATATCGCCAATTTCATCGAGAAATAAGGTGCCGCCATCGGCCTGCTCAAAGCGCCCAGCGCGCTGCGTGCTGGCACCAGTGAATGCACCCTTTTCATGACCAAATAATTCCGACTCCATTAGATCTTTTGGAATTGCAGCCATATTGAGTGCAATAAATGGCTTGCGGGCTCGTGGCGAATGCTGATGTAAAGCGCCAGCAACCAACTCTTTACCAGTACCAGACTCACCGTTAATCAGCACAGTGATATTCGAGTTACTGAGCCGGCCAATAGCACGAAATACTTCCTGCATCGCTGGTGATTCGCCAATGATGCTAGTCGAGCGCGCAGTCTCGGCCACTGCCTCTATTACCGGCGTGATCTGCTCTAAATGATGCACTATGGCGCGCTGCACCAAAGCCACAGCCTCATCGACATCGAACGGCTTCGGCAAGTACTCAAATGCCCCGCCCTGATACGACGCCACCGCCGAACTTAAATCGGAATGCGCCGTCATGATGATTACTGGCACATGCGGATGCAGCTCGCGCACTTGAGCCAAAAAGCTTAAGCCATCGATACCGGGCATACGAATATCGCTCACTAATGTCATTGGCTGTTCATGCTTCAAACGCGTCAATGCGCTAGTCGCATCCTCGAAGCTGCTTACCAACAAGCCAGCCTGTGTCAGCGCGCGCTCAAGCACCCAGCGAATGGCGCGATCGTCATCGATGACCCATACAGTGTGTTTAGTCATGGGGTTTTTCCAAAGGTAGGTAAATACTAAAAAGTGTTCGGCCTGGGTATGAGTCGCACTCAATCAAGCCGTGGTATTGATGAATAATGTCTTGTGCAATCGATAGCCCAAGGCCATTCCCTGCAGCACGGCCACTAATCATGGGATAGAAAATAGACTGCTTAATGTCGGTCGGTATGCCCGGCCCGTTATCAGAAATATCAATGCGTAACACGAGTCGATGTCGCTTAGCACCAATGGTGAACTGACGCATCGGCCGCGTTTTAAAGTGCAAGGTAGGTTCGCGATCACTGGGGTTCTCCAGTAGTGCTTGCAGACCATTGCCAGCAATATTGAGCAACGCCTGAATCAGCTGATCCGGATCGGCTTCGATGTCTGGCAACGAAGGGTCATAATCACGCTCGATACGAATACGGCCATCTGCCTCGGCCTCGAGCAGCGTTACCACGCGCTCCACGCACTCGTGCGGATTGACCGTGCGCAAAGTCGGCAAACGCCTCGGCCCAAGCATGCGGTCGGCCAAAACTCGCAGACGATCAGCCTCCTCAATAATCACGCTGGTGTATTCCCTGAGCTCGGCATCCGGCAGCTCACGCGCCAGCAATTGCGCCGCACCACGAATGCCGCCCAGTGGATTTTTAATCTCATGCGCAACGCCGCGCACCAATTGCCGCATCGCTTGATGGCTGGCAAGCATGGCCTCTTCACGGGCAATTTTCAGCAGCCGGTCGCGCGGCTGAATCTCGATTAACAGCTCATTGCGGGCGCTCGGTGCAGTAAGCAGCGATGCCGTGTAATCCACAGTAATGTCATGCAGACCGACTCGCAGCTTAGCCTCACGCTTAGTGAACTGATGCCCGCTGCGCAGTGTTTCAGCAAGCGCCGCGCCAGCATTATTTTCAAACTCAATGAGCACTTGATGTAGTGGCAGGCCGAGCGCGCGGCTATGACTGATCGCCAAAAGGCTTTCAGCGGCAGGATTTACATAGACCAAACGCAGCTCGGTATCGCATAGCAAAACTGCCGTGCTCAGGCTTTCTAGCAAGCGTTTCGGGGTTCGCTCTTCACTCATGCGCTGCTCTATTGTGGTCATACAGACGATAGCTGCAAAAATCGCACCAGTCGGGGAAAACCCTGCAATAGTGCCATTTTGCAGGCTTACGGCTTATTCCTGAATACAAAACGCACCATCACGGTGCTGCATCATGCCCATTCACGACATTAGTATGCACCAATTTAGTGCCACACAACTCGCTGTAAATACGCGCGCCAATTAAGGGAATTACGCTACAATTCGCGTCTTCTGATCAATCGGCCACCCCACATGTCGCTCGCTAATCCCCGCGTTGGTTTCGTTTCGCTCGGCTGCCCAAAAGCTTTGGTCGACTCCGAGCGCATCCTCACTCAGCTTCGCATTGAAGGCTATGAAATCTCCGCCAGCTATGACGGCGCCGACTTGATCGTGGTCAACACCTGCGGCTTCATTGACTCCGCCGTGCAGGAGTCGCTCGATGCTATCGGCGAGGCCTTAGCGGAAAATGGCAAAGTTATTGTCACCGGCTGCTTGGGCAAAAAGGCCGATGTCATTCGTGCTGCGCATCCCAGCGTGCTCAGCGTTACTGGTCCGCAAGCCTACGAAGAAGTAATGGGCGCGGTGCACCAATTTTTGCCACCGAAGCATGATCCCTTCATTGATCTGGTGCCGCCTCAAGGCATCAAGCTCACGCCAAAGCACTACGCCTATTTGAAAATTTCTGAGGGCTGCAACCATCGCTGCACCTTCTGCATCATCCCATCGCTACGTGGCGATCTCGTGTCACGCCCCGTGGGTTCGGTGCTGACTGAAGCGGAAAACTTGGCCAAAGCCGGCGTGAAGGAAATTTTGGTGGTGTCGCAAGACACCAGCGCCTATGGCGTCGATCTAAAGTACAAATTGGATTTCTGGGGCGGGCGTCCCGTGAAAACTCGCATGCTCGAGCTTTGCGAAGCACTCGGCACGCTGGGCGTATGGGTGCGCTTGCACTATGTCTACCCCTACCCGCACGTAGACAATGTGATTCCGCTGATGGCCGAGGGCAAGATCCTGCCGTATTTGGACATCCCATTTCAGCACGGCAGCCCGAGCGTGCTGAAACGTATGAAGCGCCCTGCGCATGCCGAAAATACATTGGCGCGCATCAAGCGCTGGCGTGAAATTTGCCCAGACTTGATCATCCGCTCAACATTTATTGTTGGCTTCCCGGGCGAGACCGAAGAAGAGTTTCAAGAGCTGATGGATTGGCTGCAAGAGGCACAGCTCGATCGCGTTGGTTGCTTCCCGTATTCACCAGTAGAGGGTGCAGTGGCCAATGATGTAGCTGAGCCAGTGCCCGAAGAAGTGAAGCTGGAGCGTCATGAGCGCTTTATGACGTTGGCGGCAGAGATTTCGGCGAAGCGTTTGCAGCGTCGTGTTGGTCGTATTGAGCAAGTTTTGGTGGATGAGATTGATGCTGAAGAAGGCGTGGCGGTTGCGCGTTCGAAGGCTGATGCGCCGGAAATTGATGGCAATGTCTTTATTGAGGGCGATGGTGCTGTTGATCTGAAGCCGGGACAGTTGGTGATGGTGCGTATCACTGAAGCGGATGAGTATGATTTGTTTGCGGAGTTGGTGGCTGAGTGAGGCTTCTCTGCAATGGCTTTAGCTGCAATGGCTGAGGCCGGTGCAGGCTGAGGCAATGAAACACGCCGTGAATACATCCTTGTAGGCTCGCAGGCGCCATCCATGGCGCCTGACGGTTTCACCGCCTCAGCCTGCACCAACCTTTAGCGGTTTGCGCGAGATTGTCACCCGAAAAACGGCATGGCATGCTTTGCAGCACAAGATGTGCGGTATTTGATGGCAAGGAGTGCCGTGTTCAAGTTTCCAGGACTTTGATGTCTTTGAACTTCCCCCTCGCTCCCCTGTCTTATGCAGCAGCTCAGAATTATTACACCGCAACTTTGCGGTATAAAATAAGTTAGGCATTTTTGGCAACGGTAGGGGGAATTTGATGCGTTGGAAAGAATTGCTGATCGGTGCGGTGCTGACCCTCGCCGTCACAGTCGCTGGGGGGGTGGTCGTCTACTACTTCACACAACCGGAGCCCGTTCAAAAGGAAGAGCTGCTGACGTTCCAGGTGGAACAACAAGTTGCATTTGAGGGGAAGGACAATAGCGTTTCGATAGGTTCGCTCAGGTTTGGAAACATTGGATCAGCTCCGGCTCGCGATGTTGTTGCGCAGTTTTCCGTAAAGACCGCAGAGATCATTGAGTTTCAGGCCGTTAGCCAGACCAACGCCGAAGTTTCTTCCCAAGTTTCTGAGGATAAGCATACGGTTTCCGTACGGGTTAAGACGTTGCTGCCCGAGGAAATAGTAACGGCTACATTTCTTCTAAGCGAGGAAGCTCCGGCGGAGTTGAATCTACGGAGTTCATCAAGCATTGGCAAAGAAGGCGCCACTCGACGCACGATCGCGAACGATAATTCAGAAGTCAGTGATTTTCTGGTGAAGTTCCTTCCACTGTTAGTGCTGTTCGCTATATTTCCTGCCATTTACGCCCTCCGCGTCCTAGCGCGCTCATCCAGCCGATCAAGCTGCCGGAATAACACCGGTTTTGTTTTGTTGCATTCAGGAGCAACAGATGAAGCTATTCGGATTCTGAGAAGTGCTGTTGAGGCTGGGGAAGATGGAAGCCATGCATTAGCAAATTTGGCTACGGCGATAGCCTTGAGCGGCGATGCTGAAAGTTCGCATGCGTACTTGGAGGCAGCGGAGTTTCTCGCAAGCACAAAACATGAAAAGGCCGTATGTGCATTGAGCCGTTCGATCATCGAGCACCAATTTGCGAACGAGAACGATGCACGCGAATCGTTTTCATCTGCGTTGGCGCTATCCAAAAGCGAAGTGAAATCATACGCCCAGAAAAGCAAGTTGTTGCAAGGTATTCTTGAAAGCGATACTGAATTCAAGCAGTTACTGGAAAATGCCTAACAAATCGCTGCAGGTGCATTTGACCCGCCACCCACTTTTTCTATCGCAAAAGCGTGCGTCGCCTCAAATGCACCTGAGCTCAGGCGTTAGGCCATCAAGGACGTACCAATGACGCAAGACTTTGAGAAAAGACAGGCCGTTGTTTCAAGCGTGAGATCCACGGTGGCCGGCTACATTATGTATTGGCACAAGCTGTGCCTAGAGGTAAGCATTCTTATCTCATCGGGCATCGTAGCAATCGTGACATTCGGCATCGATAGAGCTTCTCTCGATTTGACCGGCAAGGCGCTGCTGTTGCTAGGAAGCGGTATGGCCGTCTGTGCTGGAGTTTTCTTGATCGTTCGTGCCGCAAGATTGCTGCAGGACCTTCGGCAAATTCTGGTTAGGGTCGATAAGCATGACCAACTCTTTGATGACAATGTTTATCTCAAGGACGAGTCGCTGTATCCGAAGGCATGGAAGGATTCCGATGCTGTTCGCATGGACCTCGTCCCTAAGTGGTCAATTGGCCTCATGCTGAGCACTTGGGCGTTCATCAGTTTGTTGGTCCTTATTGGCAAGTAGCGGCCTAACTATTCACTTAAGCGTTGGGCGTCAAGGCCGATGCCCTCAAGTCAGGCCAGCGTGCTGGCAAAGCTGGCGAAAAGCGCCGGTGCGTCGGTAACCGAAAGGCCGCACGAGTCAAGCATTGGCCATTCCTGTCAAACCAAAAGTATTGGAGGCTAGTTCATGACCCCAGAAGAAACGTTCACTAAGTACTTAAAGGCGTTCGAAACCCTCGAACCTTCTAAATTCACTCCCTACTACCATTCTCCATTCATGCTTGTGACACCAATCGGTGTTTTCACTGGTATCAATGAAGAAGCGACCGACGCTATCGTGAGCAAGGTAGTGGCACAGGCGAAGGAGCAGGGTTACTCGCGCTCCGAGATGCCAAATGGTTTCGCCTGTGAGGCCCTTGCGCCAGATCTAGCATCACTCACTGGAAACATACGTCGATTTAATCAGGCTAATGAACAGATCGCTGAGTTCGGCATTTCCTACCTAATGCGAAAAGTAGGCGACGAATGGAAGCTCGTGGTCATGACCATTCATGCACCGAAATGAAAGATTATGAATTCTAACTATTCTCTATAGGCATGGTAGATGCAAGAAAACAATAAGGATTCAATTTTTGCTATGACTAACAAACCTACCTTCGACCAAGTTCGAGCTGAACAGCTGAAATACAACGCCAAGCGAGCTTCTGGCTATCGAGAGCAGGCGCTGAAGCTCTTTCCCCATATTTGTGGTCGCTGTGCACGAGAGTTCTCTGGCAAGAATCTACCAGAGTTAACCGTGCATCATGTCGATCACAACCATGATAACAATCCGCCGGACGGCAGTAATTGGGAACTCTTGTGCCTCTATTGCCACGATGAGGAGCACTCGAAATTCGAAAATCTCGTGCGTTATGGCAGTAGAAAAGAAAGCGAGAGGGCTCCAGCAACCCATAATCCCTTTGCAGATTTAAAGGAACAAATGGATAAGAAGAAATAGCGCTGTAGTACATTCTTATCAGCAATATACAAGTCAGTTAACAAGGCCATCATTACAACAGCCTGCTGGCCATTACGGCTGATGATAATAGGCTCATGGTGTCGGTCGGCTTAAGTCAGGCGCTATGTGCCATAGTATTGAGAGTAGGGAGTAAAGAATGGAGTTCTTAGCCGAGAAGATTATTAGATGCCCGTACTGTGATGAGTCTCTCGATGTGCTCATAGATCCCCAAGAAATTGGTCAACAATATGTTGAGGATTGCCAAGTATGTTGCAAGCCAATCACGTTCCACATAACTTCAGATTCGGCTGGCAACGTTGTTGTTTCGGTGCACGATGAAAATGAAACTTATTAGTGAGCACATAGCAAGGTGTTGGTGCAGTGGGCTCGCTGAGATGGACGGCTGATGAGAATTCAAAATCTTCTAGGTATAGAGCTTCCAATCATTCAAGCGCCTATGGCGGGTGTGCAAGGCAGTGCGTTAGCAATCGCCGTATCCGGTGCTGGTGGGCTGGGCTCGCTCCCTTGCGGCATGCTCAGCCTTGAAGCCATGCGCAAGGAGCTGGCGGCTATAAAAGCGCAGACCAACCGCCCTTTCAACGTTAATTTCTTTTGCCATACACAGCCCGAGCCAAATAGTGAGCAGGAGGCGGCTTGGAGGGCGGCGCTGTCACCTTATTACGAAGAGTATGGGATAGACCTAAGCGCTATCGCTAGGGGAGCCGGACGTTTGCCTTTTAGCGCTGAAGCCGCCGACGTTCTGGCGGAATTTGAGCCTGCCGTTGTAAGTTTCCACTACGGCTTGCCCGAGCAAGGTTTGTTGGAGCAAGTGCGGAAGTGGGGTGCGAAAATACTATCTACGGCGACAACGGTAGATGAAGCCCGCTGGTTGGAGGCGCAAGGAGTCGACGCCATTATCGCGCAAGGTTTAGAGGCTGGTGGTCACCGCGGGACTTTCCTATCGGAAGATCTGAACACACAGCTTGGAACCTTCGCGTTGCTCCCGCAAATTGTTCAGGCAGTGAATATTCCAGTGATCGCAGCAGGAGGCATCGCCGACGCAAACGGCGTTGCGGCTGCTATGTCCTTAGGTGCTGCAGGAGTGCAAGTAGGCACGGCTTATATGCTGTGCCCAGAAGCCACTACGAGTGCAGTTCACCGAGCTGCCATCAAGAGCGACTCGGCGATATTTACCGCCCTGACCAATGTGTTCTCTGGGCGACCGGCTCGTGGCATTGTCAATCGCCTGATGAAAGAGCTTGGGCCTATGAGCTCAGTGCCTCCCGCTTTTCCACTGGCCTCGGCTGCATTGGCCCCACTGCGTGCGGAAGCTGAGCGCTTGGGGACGGGAGATTTTTCGCCGTTATGGGCAGGCCAAAATGTAAGCGGTTGCAAAGAAGTCCCGGCAGCTGACCTAACCTTGGAGCTTGCTGAGGGCACTAAAGAGGTGCATTAGCCAGTTGCTTTAGACAGTGAATGGCAAACTGGTGCTTGAGCAGTGGTAGCAAGCCATCTTAAGTAAACGAGATCTTCTCGCCACCCTGCTCCACCACCACCCGCGTCAACAGCTCCTGCAAGGTCTCACCTGTAGATTGGCAGAACCACACATTATCCTGCCGACCCAAATGAAAACCACCTGATCGCGCCGCCACCCATATCTCGAGAGTGGCCACCTGGCGATTAATGATGATCTTGCTGCCGTTTTCCGCCGTCAGTGTGAGAATGCCCGAGCTCATCTCAAAGTCGAGTTCGGTGTCGGCGTCTTCAACTTGCTGCTCTATGCTTAGTAAAGTGGCTTCGGCTAGGGCGTTAAATTCTGACTCATTCATGGCGATCTCGATGCAATAGGTGGGCTTGGGTAAATGCGTGTGCTACCGCATAATAGCGCACTCTAAATTGGCTACGAGATGATTGCCATGATTCGCATCGTGATGTTGCTCGCCGTGAGCCTCGGCGCCGCTCTGCTTAGCGCCTGCGGCCAGAAAGGCCCGTTGTATTTTCCACCTGCCAATGCCGAGCCTTATAAAGCGCCCGAGCGTAGTGCGCCGCCAGAGTTTCCTGAGCTTGAAAAAAAGCCAGCGTCCAGCGAGCAAACTGATGCGCCAAGTAGCGACGACCAGCCGGCCTCTTAACTGACTTTATTGTAGGATTTTGCATGACCTCGCTTTCCCTGATCGATGGCACACGCCACCTCGAAGCCATCGCCCTAGAATGCTTAGCGGAGCGTTTCGGCACGCCGCTTTATGTCTATTCACGCGCTGCGCTCACGGCCAACTACCAAGCCTTCGATGAGGCGTTTGCCGAAGTCGAGCATCAGGTCTGTTTCGCCGTTAAAGCCAACTCCAATATTGCTGTGCTCAATGTCCTGGCACGCCTTGGCGCGGGCTTCGACATTGTTTCTGGCGGCGAGCTTGAGCGTGTTATTGCTGCCGGTGGCGAGCCCAGCAAAATCGTGTTCTCCGGCTTGGGTAAAACCGAAGTGGAAATTCAGCGCGCCTTAGAGCTGGGCATTGCCTGCTTTAATGTTGAGTCGGAAGCTGAGCTTGATCGCATCAATGCGGTTGCTGCGCGCTTGAAAGTGAAGGCGCCGATTAGCCTGCGCGTGAACCCCGATGTCGATGCGCAAACGCATCCGTACATCTCTACCGGCTTGAAAGAAAACAAATTTGGTGTGGCCATTGAGCGCGCACCAGAAGTCTATCGCCGCGCGATTGCACTCGGGCATTTAGACGCCGTTGGCATCGATTGCCATATTGGTTCGCAGCTCACCAGCACAGCGCCATTTTCCGATGCGCTCGATCGCGTGTTAGCGATGATTGATCAGCTCGCCGACGAAGGCATCACGCTATCGCATATCGATATCGGCGGCGGTTTGGGCGTGCGTTACAAAGATGAGACACCGCCGACACCGGCTGAATATGCCGCTGCACTATTGCCGCGCTTAAAAGCTCGCGGCCTGAAGGTGTATATGGAGCCCGGCCGTGCGATTGCTGCCAACGCCGGTGTGCTGCTAACGCGAGTGGAGTTTGTGAAGCCCACAGAGCATAAGCATTTTGCCATTGTCGATGCCGCCATGAACGACTTGATTCGCCCGGCGCTGTATCAAGCATGGATGGATATTGTGCCGGTAACGCCGCGCACGGAAGTCACCAGCCAGCGCTACGATGTCGTTGGTGCTGTCTGTGAGACAGGCGACTTCTTGGGCAAGGACCGCGATTTAAGCATTACCGCAGGCGATTTATTGGCCGTAACGGGCGCTGGCGCTTATGGTTTTGTCATGAGCTCAAACTACAACACCCGTGGCCGTGCTGCTGAAATCATTGTCGATGGTGATCAAGCTTGGCAAGTTCGCCGCCGCGAGACCACCGCCGATCTCTTAGCCCTTGAATCGTTGCTGCCCTAACAACACAATAGAGCCGTTCGCGAGTCGCTAGGCCATGCAGGCCGCTAGACTCGCCCAAGCTTAGGAGCCCGCACATGCGTCTGGAATTTACCAAGATGCACGGTCTCGGCAACGACTTTCTGATGCTGGACTTGGTATCGCAACGCGCCCGTCTCGATGCGCAGCTTATCCGCCGCTTAGCCGACCGCAACACCGGCGTCGGCTTCGATCAGCTGCTCATTGTTGAGGCGCCAACACGCCCCGATGTTGACTTCCGCTACCGTATTTTCAATGCCGATGGCTCTGAAGTGTCGCAGTGCGGCAATGGCGCACGCTGCTTTGCCCGCTTCGTGCGCGACCGCCGCCTCACCCGCAAAGACCAACTCTCGGTGGAAACTGCCAGCGGCGTTATCCAGCTCGACATTACCGCCAATGGCTGGGTCACCGTTGATATGGGCGCACCTATACTCGCGCCTGCTGCCATTCCCTTTAAAGCCGATATGGAAGCACTGGACTACGACTTAGTGCTGCCTGATCGCACGCTGCGCATTGCCGCCGTGAGCATGGGTAACCCGCACTCAGTCTTACGTGTGGAGTCGGTAGCGAATGCGCCCGTGGCCGAGATTGGGCCATTGATTGAAGCCCACAAAAGCTTCCCAGAGCGCGTCAATGCCGGCTTTATGGAGGTTGTGCATCGCGGCCATATCCGGCTACGTGTGTATGAGCGTGGCACTGGCGAGACGCAAGCGTGTGGCACTGGAGCTTGTGCTGCCGTGGTCGCTGGCATTCGCTGGGGCTTACTCGACTCCACCGTGCGCGTAAGCCTGCCCGGTGGCGAGCTGACTATTTCATGGGCTGGTGGCGAGACCTCGGTGATGATGACTGGGCCCACGGCGCGCGTGTTCGATGGCGTACTGCGCATTGGTGAGGGCACGGCGTGAGCTCGTCATTGAGCACTCGCTTAAATGATGCTGAGGTCGCGGCATGGCTCGCTGAGCATCCTGAGTTTTTCGAGCACCATCCTGAGCTGCTGGCCACGTTGCATATTCGCCATGAGCACCAAGGCCGCGCAGTGTCTTTGATCGAGCGTCAAGTTACGCAGCTACGCCGCCATAACGATGAACTCAGCGAGCGCCTGGAAGAAATGATTCAGGCGGCCAGCCATAACGACGCACTGTTTGAGCAACTCAGCAATGTGCTCTTGCGCGTAGTCGGCAGCGCCAGCATCGCGCAAATGGGCACACGCTTATTTAACGAATTACGCGAGCCCTTCCACTGCCAGCAAGTGACCATGTTGCTGCTACAAGAGCAGGCACCAATGCCGTGGCGTGCGGTATCCGTTAGCGCATTTGATAAACGCCTGCCTGGCCTTTTAGCTGGCCGCCGCGCCTTAGCGGGCAAATGGCGTCGAGATGAGTTTCGCTTCTTATTTGGCGACGATGGCCTGAACTTAAGCTCGGCAGCCATCATTCCGCTCTGTGCCGGCGAGCAAGTCATTGGCGTCTTAAACTTAGGCTCAACCGAAGCCAGCCACTTTCGCTCAAGCATGGATACGATGTTTATCTCGCACTTGGGCGATGTCGTTGGCGAGCTGCTCGGGCGCTTTTTACGCCACCCAAATAGTCCCGACTTAGCATGAGCTTCGCAGAGGATATCGCTGCCTTTTTGAGCTACTTAAGCAGCCAGCGCCTCGCCTCGCCGCACACTACCAAAGCCTACGCGCGCGACCTGAATGCCCTTGTTGAGTTTTTTGCCAATCACGGTGTCAGCAACTGGCGCGACTTCACACGGCCGCTGCTAGAAGCGTGGATAGGCGAATGCCGCGATCGCGACCTGATCACGCGCAGCATTGCCCGCCAGCTCTCGGCGGTGCGGCGCTTCTATGATCATCTCTCGCGCACGCAAGAGGTGGGCGAACATCCAACGCGTGGCTATCAGATGAAGCAGCGCGGCGTTGCCCTGCCGCAAGTGCTCGATGTTGACCACATTCAGCAATTACTCGATGCCCCGCCTCCTAGTGAGGAAAAGGCCTTAATTTTGTGGCATCGAGACAAGGCCATGCTTGAGCTTTTTTATTCCTCCGGCCTGCGTTTAGCCGAGCTATCGCAACTCAAACTTAGTGACATCGATTTAAGTGCCGGCCTAGTCACCGTAGTCGGCAAAGGTCGAAAGGTGCGCGTGTTGCCAGTGGGGAAAATGGCACGCGAAGCTATCTTGACGTGGTTAGGTACGCGGCCAAAGTTTGTTCGCGTTGGTACCGAGAGCTGGTTGTTTTTGAGTCAGCGCGGCGACCGCTTAACCGAGCGCAGTATTCAGGCGCGCTTAGTGCATCAGGCCAAACGCGTCGGCCTCGATAGGCGCTTATATCCGCATTTGTTGAGGCATTCTTTTGCCTCGCATCTGCTAGAGTCCAGCCACGACTTGCGCGCGGTGCAAGAGCTGCTCGGTCATAGCGATATTCGCGCCACTCAAATCTACACACATTTAGATTTTCAGCACTTGGCGGCGGTCTACGACCAAGCCCATCCGCGCGCAAAAACCAAACCCTAAAGCGCATATGGCGCGGGAGTACGCATGACCCCGATTCGCCTGATTACCTTCGATCTCGACAACACGCTTTGGGATGTGGAGCCGGTGATTGTTCGCGCCGATGCCGCCATGCACAACTGGCTTGCACAAGCGCATCCCGAATGGAAAGCGCTCGCACACGCCGACTTTTTAGCGTGTCGACGCGAGGCATGGGAGCTGCTTGTCGAGCAGCGCCACAACATGACTGCGCTGCGCATTACGACGTTAGAAATTGCACTGGCCCAATGCGGCATTAGCGATGAGCAAGCGCAGCTTTCAGCGCGCGCGGCATTTGCGGTTTTTTATGCTGAACGCAATAACATCACGCTGTTTGATGATGCCATCGAGATGCTGCAAACCTTGGCGAATCGTTACGACTTACACGCAATTAGCAATGGCAATGCCGACATTACAAAAATGCCAATTGCGCCGTATTTTCGGGCCAATTTTTCGGCTGAAAGTGTCGGTGCAGCTAAGCCTGATCCAGCGCCGTTTTTAGCGGCACTGAAATACGCCGGTGTTAGTCCAAGCGGCGCAGTGCATGTTGGCGATCATCCCGAGCAAGATGTGGCGGCGGCGCAAGCGGTGGGCATGCGCGCGATTTGGTTTAATCCGCAGCGCGCAGCATGGCCATTGGCTGGCAAACCAGATGCCGAAGTACATGCGTTAGCGGACTTGGCGGAAGCGATTATTTCGCTGAATTAAGGCTACACTGATGGCGGCCTGCTTGGCCGAAAATCATGCTCAATCTAGCGCTCTGCTAGCTCGGCATTTTACTCGCAGGCTAGTGCCGCTCGCGCTCAGCCATCGGCGCCATGTGTAACGTGATATCGCACTCTGGCAGTACAGCACGCACCGCATCTTCGACCTCATCACAGAGCGTGTGCGCCTCACCAACACTAAGCTGTCCTGGCACCAATAAGTTGCCATCAACAAAACGTCGACGACCAGACTTTCGCGTTCGCAGCGCACTAACCTCAGTACCAGCGGGCAATGTTTTTGCTAATGCTTCATCTAGCTTGCGCAACTCATTCGCCGGTAAAGCCTCGTCCATCAGGCCCGCTAAAGCTGGTGCTAACACACGCAGTCCGGTGAGAAATAAATGCACTGAAACTGCTAAGGCTAATATTGGATCTAGCCAGGCCTGCGAAGGCAAAAGCCAGATCACCGCCAAGCCAGCAACAATAGCTACCGAAGTCCAAACATCAGAAAGTAGGTGCTCGGCATCGGCGCGCAGCACAAGACTATCTTCCTCACGCGCGACTCGAAATAGCTTCCACGCTGTAGCCCCGTTTAGTGCCGAAGCGAGCACGGTGATAAGCAAGCCAAAACTCATCTGCGTTAATGGTGCTGGACTCTGTAGACGCCCCCAGGCGGCAGCAGCGATGCCAACAGCAGCCACGATAATTAACAAGCCCTCGGCTGCTGCTGCAAAATACTCTGCTTTATCATGGCCAAATGGATGCTCTGCATCTGCTGGCTGCGCGGCGATCGTGAGCACATAAAGCGCAAAGCCGGCAGCAGCGAGATTAACTAATGACTCTAGCGCATCAGACAGAATGCTTATCGAGCCAGTCAGCGACCACGCCCACGTTTTTAGCGCCATCGTTGCCAAGGCCGTGATGATAGACAGCACGGCCATTTTTTGTAGCCGCGAGAGTCTTAGTGGCACTTTAGCGTTTACAGAGTGGCTCACCCGTGAGCGCCCGAGTCGGCCTCAGGTGGCACTTCGTTTATGCGTCC
>JAGPVX010000049.1 GCA_018066805.1 Paraperlucidibaca sp.
CCAGTTTAATGACGGCTTGGCACCGGCAGTGGCGGAAGAAAAACTTAAAACTGTGTCCGGGATTAGTTGACCACTACAACTCACTATAGACAACCTCACATATTGCATCCGGCAATCATGAAAGAGACTAAGTTCTCATACCAAAAGGAATGGCGGGCAATCTGGACTCCGCGGACCGCTAATCCTCAGCCGCTATTCATTGAGGCTCCTTATGCCAAACGGTATTGTCGGATACATGTGTCTTAACTGCCTGTCTGTCCTTGGTGACGCTAGCAAATGAACGAGATGAGATAATTTGCTGCTTAGGTGAGATCACGTCCTCAAATGCTAGGTAGGCCTCATCACGTAGTTCACGTACATCTAGTACTAGATACTAGTAATGGGCTACCTCTTAGGGTTAACAGAAGGGATCTCCGTGAAGCCAGTAGCAAAGATAGGCATGCAGCTAATGACAGAGATACACAGCAAACAGCCCACTATGGTGGTCACAGCAGAGATAGCTGCACAGTTACCTAGTGGATATCTCCGTACAAGCTATGCTGGGATGCATACGGAGCTCCGGTATAAACCTTACTACTAAGCACCTAGAGTTAGCCCGTCGTACGTAGTAGAACAGCAACTTTTAACAGGATAGAGGGAACTATGAAAAAGGTTTTGAAATGGATTCTTATTGTTGTCATCGGCTTCTTTGTAATCGGGGTAATCATCGAGGCGACCAAAACCCCAGAACAGAAAGCCGCTGATGCAGCTGCACGCGATCAGCGGGTCGCCGAGCAGTACGAAGCAGAGCAAGAAGATGCCGCAGCAGAAAGTTTGACTAGGCCACAGAAGAATGCCGTTAGGTCTGCGAAGCAGTATCTCAGTATGTCTGGCTTCTCACGAGACGGTCTTATTCACCAGCTCTCATCAGAGTATGGTGAAGGTTATTCGGTTGCTGATGCTACCTTCGCAGTCGATAGCCTGAGCACTGACTGGAACCAAGCGGCAGCAAGATCCGCAGAGAATTACCTCAAGATGTCAGGCTTCTCTTGCAAAGGCCTTATTAAGCAACTCTCATCGAGTGCCGGTGACAAGTACACCGTGAGTCAAGCAACCTACGGGGCACAGCAAGCAGGTGCATGTAACTAGCCCTCTTAAAGGCTCGCCTTAGAGTCGGAGTTGGCTTACGGTCAGCTTGGAGCTGGCCCAATACCTCTGCTACACTGACGCGTACAGTACGTAGCACACATGAATACGTAAACCTTTGATTTTGCTAGATGAGCGGCCTTCCCCGCCATCTCCACCAAACAAAGCAGCAATTAAATCAGCCAGTTAGAGAAATCTAGCTGGCTTTTTTATGCCCGAAAATCTTTTGCCGCACTAAGGAAATGCAGTCATGACCACTTTTCACGCTAGTTGTAGCTGCAATCAACTCACCTTACAGTTTTCGCAGGCTCCGCGCTTTCAGCTGGTTTGCCATTGCAATGACTGCCGGAAAATTACTGGCGAGGCGTATTTGTCTGGGGCATTTTTTGCGGCCGAGCCAGAGGCTATTCGTGGCGAGTCGTTAGTGGAAACAGGGGTTGGCGGGTCGGGCAAGCCAAGACATAACCATCGCTGCAAAAGCTGTGGCGACTTTATTTTCGCTGAGATAGAGGCACTGCAAGGCATTGTTGCGGTGAATGGCAAGCTGTTGGAAATGCCCTTCAAATTCGAACCTCAGGCGCATGTTTGGGTGAGTCAGAAGTTGCCAGAAGTAATCATCCCAAAAGATGCCATGGTGTTTGAGCGACGGCCGGCCCTGAGCCTGGTCATGCCAGAAGCTCCCAAGCCGGCTTGAGTGCCGGCAGACCCATATACCTAGTCTTCGCGACCATGCGCCTGAGCTGATAACTGCTCGGTCGAGACACGCACAAAAGTAGAGTCGCCAATGGCGGTGAGCACATCGCCAGCATAAACCTCACAGACCACCCGAGTTTTGCGACCAAGCTCGCCTTCGACTTTGGCGCGCAATGTCAGTGGCACACCCATTGGCGTTGGCTTGATGTACTTGATGCCTAAATAGCCCGTAACGCAGTCTATGCGCGGTAGGCTCGATGGCTCGCGGCCTTCCTCGCGGTAGTGATATCCCATCGCGGTCCAGTTTGAGTGGCAATCGATGAGCATGGCGATTAGTCCGCCATAGACTAAGTCTGGCCAGCCACAGTACTTCTCATCGGGCAGATGCTCAGCGACGATATGCACACCGTCTTCATGCCAACGGCTTTTTAGGTGCAGGCCATTGGGGTTGCTACCACCGCAGCCATAGCAAACGCCATGGGGCGCGGCGAGATCTTGTAATGCCGTAATCATAAAAACATCTCTTAACTGACCCGATAAGCGTCGCGTGGCGGATTGCGCGTGAGCCAGCGATAGCTCAGCGTAAAGCCCGGCCAACTGGCGCTATTGTGGCCATTATCATCGATATACCAACTACGGCAGCCGGCCCAAACGCTATTGGCTAGGCGCACTTGCACAGCACTGGTGAAATTCTCATAGCGGCCTTCATTGACTTCAATGCAGCGGCCATTCTCCTGCACCAAGCGGGCGCGACAGGTCATGATATGTGCGATCTGGCTTTCTAACATGTAGACGATGGAGTTATGGCCAAGGTTGGTATTGGGACCATAAAGCATGAAGAAGTTAGGGAAGCCCGGCACCGACATGCCGAGATAAGCTTTTGCACCCTGCTGCCAAACATCTTTTAAATCTAAGCCAGCTCTGCCGCTTACTTTCATTGGCGCGAGAAAGTCGGTGGCGGCAAAACCAGTGCCATAAATCAGCACATCAGCGGGATGCACATTGCCGTCGCTAGTTTCAACACCGGCAGCCGTAATCTGACTCACCGCCGTGGTGATTAAATTTACGTTATCTCGGCTCATCGTTGCTAAGTAGTCGCTGGAGAGCAAAATACGTTTGCAGCCGATGGCGTAGTCTGGCGTTAGTTTTTCGCGTAATAAAAGATCGGGCACCTGCTTTTTCAGCAACGATTTAAATGGCAAACCAACCGCAACCTTAAGCAGGCTTTTCATGCGTGTGAAAGCCAAAGCTCGCGACTCATACTTCAAATAAATACCGCCGCGGTACAGCGACATAGTTTTTGGCGCGCGCTTAAAAACCCACTTCTCCACGCCGCTATACGGCCGATCGGGCCGCGCCATCATATAGGCAGGTGAGCGCTGAAACACACTCAGCTTGGCCACGCTAGGAGCAATCGCCGGCACAAACTGAATCGCCGATGCGCCGGTGCCGATGACCGCCACGCGCTTACCAGTGAGATCAAGGTCATGACGCCAATGCGCTGAGTGAAAGGACTCACCTTTAAACGCTTCGATGCCTTTGAGCTTGGGATAAATGGGTCGGCTGAGCTGGCCTGTCGCATTGACCACCATGCGTGCTTGCAGCGCCTCGCCACTAGCCAACGTGATATGCCAAATGCTGCTGGCGTCATCAAAGCGCATTGCCGCCACTTCTACCTCGCAACGCAGATGCCGGCGCAGGTCGTACTTATCGGCACAATGGCGCAAGTAAGCGTAAATCTCGGGCTGGCGTGCAAACACATGCGACCAGTTCGGGTTCGGCTCAAACGAAAATGAATACAGGTGCGAAGGCACATCGCAAGCCGCGCCAGGGTAGGTGTTGTCGCGCCATACGCCGCCCACATCAGCGGCTTTTTCTAACATAACGATGTCATCGACACCTTGTTTTTTCAGCGCGACGGCCATGCCCAAGCCACCAAAACCTGCGCCGACAATTACAACTTCGTGGATCTTACTCATGCCTTTACTCGCGAATGGCCGGTGATTAAGTCGTAGGCTTTTTCGGCAATCATCATGGTAGGTGCATTGGTATTACCACCAATGATGCTGGGTATCACCGAGGCATCGACAATGCGCAAACCTTGCATGCCATGCACGCGCAGCTCGGGGTCGACCACAGCCATATCATCGAGGCCCATTTTGCAACTGCCCACGGGGTGATAAACAGTGTCAGAACGCTCGCGCAAAATTTGGCGAATATCATCGTCGCTTCTCACATCGGCGGTGAACATGTCTTTGCTAAATAGCTCAGCCAACGCCGGAGCATCCATAAGTTTTTTCGTGAGCTTATAGCCCTCTACCAGCTTCTCCACATCATCCGGATCTTGGAGAAATGCCGGATCAATGAGTGGTGCATCGAGCGGATTTGCACTGGCCAAGGTCACACTGCCGCGACTTTTCGGGCGCAATAAACAGACGTGGCAGGAGAAGCCGTGGCCAGCATGAAATTTGCGCGCATGATCATCGACTAAGGCGACAACAAAGTGCAGCTGAACATCGGGCTGCGGGCTATCGGGGCTGATTTTTAAGAAGCCCCCGCCTTCGGCAAAGTTCGATGTCATAGCACCACGACGCTCATTTCGGTAGCGCCGAATCTCTTTCAACATGCGAAAACTGCCTTTCAGCGACAGCCCCAAGGCATCTAAGCTTTTGGTTTTATAACCAAAAATAAAGTCTGGATGGTCATGTAAGTTTTGCCCAACGCCAGGCAAGTCTTTCAAGACAGGAATGCCATGCCTCTGCAGTTCAGCAGCCGGGCCAACACCCGAGAGCATGAGTAATTGCGGAGTTTGAAAAGCACCTGCTGCTAAAATTATTTCTTTATTTGCACGAATCACGCGGCGCTTACCGTTTTGCATAATCTCCACGGCGACGGCACGCTTGCCATCAAACTCGAGCTTCAGCGCCTGAGCTTTGATCTCTACGGTAAGATTTGGCCGTTGCGCCATCACTGGTAAAACATAGGCCTGCGCCGCACTACAACGCTGGCCATCTTTTTGCGTGACTTGGTAAAGGCCTATGCCCTCTTGGTCGGCACCATTAAAGTCATCGTTCCACTTAAAGCCGGCCTGCTTAGTGGCTTTTTTATAGCGCGCATGAATTGGGTTGTCGGTGCGTAAGTCGCAGACAGACAGCGGCCCACTATTGCCATGAAACTCGTCGTGAATACGCTCGTTGTTTTCGCTAAGGCGGAAGTACGGCAGCACGTCATCATAGCTCCAGCCAACATTACCCATGGCTGCCCACTGGTCGTAATCGTCGCGATGGCCGCGGATATAAGCCATGGCATTAATCGCCGACGAGCCACCCAAGGTTTTTCCACGCGGCTGATAGCCCTTGCGGCCATTAAGCCCAGACTGAGGCACTGTCTCGAAGGCGTAGTTTTTGATTTTTGTTGGCAGAATAGCCACTGTTGCCGCTGGCACTTCCACTAAAGTGCCCGTACCACCATCGCCGGCCTCTAGCAGGCACACAGTTATCGCTGGATCTTCGCTTAATCGGCCCGCGAGCGCGCAGCCGCCTGAACCACCACCAACAATGACATAGTCAAACATCGTGCCGCCCTCGTGATTTTTCTATCAGGCAGAACTTAGCAGTTTTCACTATGGCTGGGCGATGTAAACCAACAAAAGGTTGATATAAACGTATTAAAACGGAGGCGGCTTAGTCTTGCTCGCCAGCCACTTTGACAATGCATTCAACTAGATGCTCAATCCCCTGCATCAGTTCTTCGGAGCTTAAGGTGCTGACATCCCACATACGATCGACTTTACGCGCCTCAGAGCCTAGGCTGTCGTAACCAATGAGCCCCGCAGAGCCGGCGATACCATGAATGCTGCGTTTGAGATCAGCGGGCCACGAAGCTTGTGGTAATTCGCGGGCCTCGGCCCACGCGGTAAGCAACTCAGGGACACGAGTCTGCCAAAAATGTGTACGGAAGCCGGCAACTAGAGCCAGCCATTCCTCGTCATTTTCAAGGTCGATCTCGTTTGACATTTTCCCAGCAGCTCCGTACTTGATCTACAAGCTTAGCGGGTATGAACGGTTTTGTAAGCACTTCATCGACGCCAAGCGCGCGCCATTGCGCGATATCTGCTGGCTGTATTTTTGCAGTCAGAAAGCAGATTGCTAGCTTTTCTATGGTCGGCATTGCTCGCATTTCGGCAAGCGTTTGCACACCATCCATGCCCGGCATCATCACATCAAGCAAGATAATATCGGGCAAATAACCATCGCGCAGCAAGGCTAACGCCTCTTGGCCAGATGATGCAGCACACACAGTAAAACCACCCAACCGCTGCAAAATCAAACTAACCAGTGCGCGGATATCAGGCTCATCATCGACCAGTAAAACTTGCTGTAGCGACATGCCTAACCTCATTAAATTCTGCTATTTGCCCTACCTGTACCTAAAAAGATATTGGTGATTATTATTATGCAATCATGGGCGTGCTGAGATCATTGACCATTGGCGCAGGTGTCTTCTTTAAAAGCTCAATGTAAAATACCGACCCGTTGGGCTTTCGTGGCTCATAGCCAACTCGTGCCTGCATGCTTTCGGCAAGCGCCTTGGTAATGGCCAAGCCTAAGCCTGTCCCACTACGCTGACGCGTATCTGAAGAATCGAGCTGGGAAAACTTAGCAAATAGCTGAAACCACTTCGCCTCTGGAATACCGACACCTCTGTCCATTACTGAAATGCGTGCATACGGCCCGCAATCACTCACGACAACATCGACCATCGAGTTTTCAGGCGAGAACTTGGCAGCATTCGAAAGGAAATTAGCCAGTACCTGTTGCAAGCGCGCACTATCAACCATGACTTCATCGGAGCAGCTACCGCTATATTGATAGTTCACACCGAACTGCGACGCATAGCTCGAGTTCAAGCTGATGCTCTCGGTCACAATAGGTGCCAGCTCATGCGCCTCAATTTCCATCTCGATACTGCCCGAGACCAACTTATCCATGTCCAGCAAGTCATTAATGAGATAGCTCAAGCGCTGACTATTTCGCTGGGCAATGGTTAGTAACTTTTCTTGATCGGCATTCAACTCGCCCAGCACACCCGTTACAACCATATCTAAAGAGCCGACAATGGCAGTCAGTGGTGTGCGTAGCTCATGGCTGACTGTAGAAATAAACTCTTCTTTCATTCGCTCAACACGGCGGCGCTCAGTAATGTCGCGCACCACCACGACCTGCCTGGATTCAACCAAGTTAGAAAGCTTTGCTATTTGCACTTCCATCCAGAAATGACTGCCATCGGCGCGACGGCCCTCGATCTCAGGCAGTGGCAATAGCGAACCTGTGCGGTCAGAGCGCATAAACAATGCTTGGCGAGGCAGTGAGGCACTCTGAGGCAGTAAAAGCTTAAGTGACTGATTCTGTACTTCATGCTCAAGATAGCCAAAGAGCTCTTCTGCTGCATGATTAAAGCTTTCAATCTTGCCTTCGGCATTAATCGTGATAATCGCGTCTACCACTGTATCGACAACGGTTTGCAATTGGTGCTCGCGCTCGAGCAGGCGCTGCTGAGCTGCATGGCGCGAGCTAAAGTCCTGAATATGCGAAATAAAATATAGCGGCTCTTGTTCGTCATCACGCACTAAAGACACACTTAGCAAGGCATATACCGTAGAGCCATCGCTATGAATACAGCGCTTCTCTAACTGATAGGATGAGATCACACCCGATAGACACTGCTGCACTAACTCTAGGTCAGCACCCAAGTCATGCGGGTGTGTAATGTGCTGAAAGTCAGTTTTCAATAAGTCATCGTGGCTATAGCCCAATATTTCGCAAAGCGAGATATTCACCTCTAGCCACGTGCCATGAGGTGAGACTATGGCCATGCCATGTGCTGCAGTGGCAAAGGCATTAAGAAAACTGAGCTGGCTGATAGAGAGCTGTCTCTGCAGTGCCGAGTACTCCGAAATATCATTCGCTATTGCCATATAACCATTGATACGGCCTTTCGTATCATGTAGTGCGGTAATCGTTAAGCTTACGCGTATGCGGGTCCCATCTTTTTTTATGTATGTCCATGCACGCGTTTCATGACCATGAATTCGCGCTGCTCGAACAAAAATTTCAAACCCGCTAACAGCCTCACCAAATGTGCACTCTAAAGCACGTCCGTGATCACTAACCTCATTAGCATCATGAAGGATAGCGGGTGTCTTTATGCCCACAAGCTCATCAGCACGATAGCCAAGCATTGCCTCTGCGCCACTATTAAAAAGCGAAATAATGCCATCTAGACGAGTAGCAATAATCGCCACGGCAGTTGAGCCACGAATAATTGCCGCATTAAGCGCTTCCTGATGCATCGCGTTGGATTTTTTAGCTCTCCAGCGCGATATAAATGACCACATAGTCATTAGCCTGGCTCGTGATAGAGATGTAGATTATCAATCACAGCGACTGCAGTGCTGTGCAAGCGTGTTGTCATAAGGTAAAACGCTGTAACAGCACATCATTACCAATACCCCTAAGGATCGTTTATGACAAGCAGTGCCTCACCGCAAACCCTATCCGTGTTTGATGCAATAACTCAGCGTCGATCTGTACGCGGTTACTTAAACACTGCAGTTCCCGAGAGTGTTCTTCGCTCAGTATTCGAACTAGCCCAAGCTGCGCCTTCAAACTGCAATGTGCAACCTTGGCAGGTTTATGTCGCCTCCGGCGCTACTCGCGACAGCTTGCGTGAGCGCATGAGCACGGGCGCAATGACTGGCCGCGCCATGACGCCCGATATTGGCTTTATGCCATCGACTTCAGGTGAGCACAAAAACCGCCAATATGCCTGTGCGGCGGCACTCTATGGCGCAATGGGTATTGCCAGAGAAGATAAGCTTGGCCGCATGAAAGCCACTCTGCGCAACTTCGAGTTTTTCGATGCGCCGCACGTCTGCTTTATTGGCATGGATAAAAGTTATGGCATCCCAATGGCACTTGATGTTGGTATGTATGCGCAAACATTGATGCTGTCCATGCACGCACACGGTTTAGGCAGCTGCGCTCAGGGCTCAATGGGCTATTATCCAAATGATGTGCGCCAAGCCTTCGGCATCAATGATGACATACAGATTCTCTTTGGCATTTCGTTTGGCTACGAAGATCCAAGTATTTCAGCCAATGCGACGCGAACCGTGCGAGCGCCACTGAGCGAAAGCGTGCAATTTAATAATGCTCCAGTCACATTTTCCGAGGCCTCGGTTTAGGCCAAGCCCATTACTGAGGAGCGATTCATCATGACTGATGACGCCAATGCCGAAAAAAAGCCACGCAGTAATGCTGCGACTAAGCCTGCCGTGAAAACGACAAAGGCAGCGGCCGGCTCAGTGCAAAAGCCTAGCGCACAAGTTGCGACTCCAAAGACGAAAGCTCCGGCCAAAAAGCCCACGATTGAGCCTCCTGAAGTAGAAGCTATCGCTGAAATTGAACCTGAGCCTGTCGTTATAGAGCCGCCGCCCGTACGCAAAAATCGGTCGCTATTCGATGCCGCTGACGATGTCCGCATGTCCGCCATGCGCGTTATGGGCACCGCTCGTGGTGCTGCTGAGCAAGCACGCCATGTTGCAACAGAAGCCGCTAAGGAGGTTGCCAGCATGGCCAGTGAAACTGCAAAAAGTGCCGCCGAAATGGCCAATGAAAGTGCGCGTAATGCGCTGCAACGAGCCTCGCGAAGCGCGCAGGTTGTTGCTCAACTTGCCGAAGATGGCGCCAAAATGACCGCAAAGCTGGCCAACGACTCTGCCAAAGCTGCCGGCCAAATGGCACGCGAAGTCGCTCTACAAATGGCACAAGCCTATCTTCGCAAGTCGACCATTACGCTGCCACTACCAGAAGCACTGATCAATAAGCAGATGCGCAACCTTGCCGACCGCCATGCCAGCGTCGACTATCTCGCTATTTATTGTGGCGATGATCGCGTTACTGTCGCCATCGACGGCCACCACAACCGACTCGTCTACACCATCGAACTGAAATTCGATGTCTTGGAATGCAAAGTCTCACGCAATGCCCAATATATTCGCGTGCGGCAAGTTGACGAGACACTTGATGCGCAGTTTAGACAAACCAACTTTGTCGCCAACTGGATGACGAAACAGGTAGGGCGTGGCGCATTTTTTGTTGCCAATCGACTGCCGACCAAGTCACCTGTAAATCAACTCATGCAAGATATTCCTGGCGTGGAGCGTGAAGGCCCACGACTTTGGCGCATCAATCTACAAGAGTCCGACCTTGGCGGCTTGCTGCAAAATCGCTCATGGATGGTCGATAAACTGTCAAACCTCACGGAGTTCGCCTCACTACCCGGCTTGAGCACGTTAATCGGCAGCCAAGAGCTACTGATGCAGCTGGTCAATCAGTTTGAGATCCGCGATGTCCGCGTTCGCCCTGGCCGACTTGAGCTGCTCGTCGGCATCGCTTCGACTAACTAATCGCTGATGATTTTTGACAATAAAAAAGGCTCCTTATCGGAGCCTTTTTTAACTGCACTTACAAAGCATTAGCTGATTATACAGCCAGGCTAATTACAGACCTTGCTTCACCAGCTTCTTCAAACCAGCACGAATAGGCGAACCCAGCGCCAGCTTCACTAGCCAGCCTGTACCAGGCAACGCTGAGTCAAAATCGATGGTGTAGTGCAAGTGCGATGATTTGTTATCGCCAGAAAAACGCATGATGCCCAAATGATTTTTCACCGGGAAGCCGCCACGGGTAATGGTGTATTCAATCAGCTTATTTTTCTCAGCCTTGGTAACCGTTTCTTCCAAAGACACACCGCCGGGCAGCGTCAGCTTGCGAACTGAGCCGACACCGTTAACGCCAGCCTTGCCATCTTTAATACGGCGAATTTTTGCCGGCAAGATCAGGCCTAAGTTTTCGTGGTCGCTCAAATAGCTGTAAAGCTTATCGACTGAAAAGGGGAAGTTTTGAACTATATCAACACGATTTGCTGGCATAAATACCTCTCTAAATAATGGGCGGTTAAGCGCACATGCTTTGAAAATAACCGTGGTCAGATTAGCACATGACGCACTAAAGCTGACAACACCGGTTGTCGATACTCATCACTCTCATTAGCCAAATGATGGCCTGCACCTGGCACCATGATGGCGCGCTCCACATACGTTCTTTTCTCGATAAAACCTAGGTTATAGCGCCAGTCCACGGTGTCATCGGCTTCGCCCTGTACAAGCGAAATGGGGTAGCGGCAAGCCGGCAAAGATTGTAAATGCTTATCCCAGCGTATCATCGCTCCAACCCATTTCAGCGGAACTTCGCGCAGCTGAAATGGGTCTTTATGCCAGATCAAATCAATAAACTCAGGGTCATGGCTACTGTGCTTAAAGTGGCGAGGAACACTGCGCTTAAAACGGCCTAATAGCGTATAGGCGGTAGTGACTTGACGCCATTTAGTGATGCGGACTAGCGGCGCCCAGAGCTGCACACGTGCGAAGTATGGGCGCTGGCCATTGGCCAATGACGATAAAATATGATCAAACAAAATTCCGCCACCCGTACTCTGGCCGACCGCCACCCAAGGCTTGGGCAATTGCGGCGAAAGCACCGCAATAAGATCGCGCAATACTTCCTGGTAATGGCTGAAGTCGTCAATTTCGCTAGGCTTACCTGACGATAATCCGTGGCCAGGCAAGTCGATAACCACCACCGCATAACCTTGCGCTAACCCGACACGAATGGGGTGAGTAAATAAACCCGCATGGTCAAAGTAGCCGTGCAAAATCAGCAATGTACCGCGTGGCTTTATCGGTGCTTCCGGCAGAAATACCTGCGTGGCAATGTCATAGCCCCACGCCTCAATCGTGCCGATGTCATGGCGCGTAGGGTGTGGCGCCTCAAGGCTCAATCGGTCTAGGCCATAAAATCGAGCGTAATCTGCCAAGGCCTCAGGCCATGGCGCACGCACGTCTAAATCCAATGGTTTTAGTGCGCGGCGCGCGGCTGTCGGCGTAAAGCTGGTCACACTCACTCCTTAGATAGGCAAAGGCAACAATGCTCGTAATGGCCCCAATGGGCTACTGGACACTGGGGCAGCCCGCAATACACCTTCAGGCGTTGCCGGCCCTTGGGCTTTAATAATGGCCTCTTTTGATTGTTCTGTCCGCTCCCAAGTGCGCAAAAAACCCTCAGCTGAGTTAAATACATCCTGCAAATCTTGCGCACTGCCCTCAAGCTGAACCTCACGCACAAAACCGCTCATCATTCCGTAATGGGCGCTGCCATCCTCATCTAAACTCCACGTACGACCACGGCCCTGATCATCGCGCTCTTCTGGCTGATCAAAACGCACACTCAGCGGCTTGAGCGCTTGCATGGCTGGCAACTTACTCATAAATTCATTATCAAATAAGCGGTAGGGGTACGTTACCTCTTTGCCTTTGGCGATATTGCTGCGTGGGCTGGCTTGTGCCGATAAACCATTGGTGTCGGTGCCAAAACCCATGCTGAATAAAGGCCTAGGCTCAGGCAGCTTAGACCACACTGTGCGCAGCTCTTTGATTTCTTTAATCAAGCTTGGGCCATTACCGAGGCTTGGAAAAATAAATCCGCCACCCTTTAAGATACGCTCAGCTTGGTTGTTACTGGTGCCACCAAAAGTGCCATGGGTTGAAATTAAGGGGTAGTTTTTAGGCTGAGCCTCAGCAAGCTCCAACACCTGTGACTTAATCTCTAACTCCAAATGGTCGATGTCGAATATCAGACCACGACGCATCATTTCTTGGAAGGCAAACAGACCCATCGGCGTTAGCCAACGTGCATTACATTGCTTTTTCGCGGGATAACAAGCTAACGCCCCACCAGGGCGGAAACCTTGGCCGAGGTATGGGCAGAGCGGATCGCTAATTCCTAACGCACCCAATGGGCTATCAATACCACCAACATCAAATAAAACAGTAGGACTGATACTGGTCATTTTCGCACCACCACTGCTACCAAAAAGATAGCCGGAAAATCCTTCCTGACCTTCCTCTGGACAGTCGTAGGTTGTCCAAAACTCACCTGTCGGGCGCTCAGTGGTTTGCAAAAAGCCTAGCGGTGACGTTTGTGATGGATTACCAAGTACACCCACGAGCGCATTAATTTCTTTGGATGGAATACCACCGGAGTTTTCACGATTACCGATGTTTAAAATCATGCCATCGAAAATTCCGTTACCGCCGAAGGCGTTGTCGAACTCATGAATGGTGATGATTTGCCGTACGCCGAGACTGGTTAAACGATCGAGCTGCGCCACCACTTCTTCTTTATCGCAGGCATAGCTATTTTCGGTCAGGCCAGTACCGGTCTCTTGAAATGGTTGTTGCTGGCGCAGCGGGTTGTAGTTGATTTTGCAGTTGAGCACGTTGGATATTTCAATGCCAATGACTACCGCCAGCTTGCCATCCGACACAACATTTCGCGCCTCTTCAGGGCTTAAAACAATACGGAAGAAACCTTTTCCGCGACCACCATACTGAGCATCAACATAATCCTGCAGCGCATACAGTGTGCCGATTTGATTGGTCGCATTATTCATTTCGTTACAGTCGCGCAGGGGCTGGCGCGTGACATTGCGCTGCAACTCGCACAAGGTTTCATTCTCTACTACATCATTAACCATGATGCGCAAACCTGACTTCCATGCACGCTCAACCCATTTCCAATAAATCGCTTCATGCGTCAGGTTTGCTCGAGCTGGCCAGTCGACATGAGTCGGCCAACCGGCGGTGTCATGGCCATCAAAATCACTGACAAATAAGCTGCCGACTAAATCAAGAAAGCCATTCGGCCCATGAGTTTCGGCACAGTCACTAAGTGCATGTGTGACCCCAAAACGATGGAAAGGTGAGCCATGCTCAGCACCACCCAAAAAGGTCGTAGCACTTAAGTGTACGTGCACATCGGCCATGCCTAGCACTGAGCCATCGGAGGTTTGGCCTTTGAAAGTGTCACCCACGGTATTGTCATGTGCTTCTGGGAACTCTGCGCAACCAGTGGCTGGCACAAGTGCGAATTGCTGAGCTGGGTCATCACCTGCGGCTACTAAAGCCAACTTGCCGTCATCGGCCACGCTCAGCTGCTTCATCGTTTTGGCTTGCGAAAATACGTAACGATCGCCCTGCACCAGAGGATCATTGAACTGACGATACTTTGTAATGTCGCTTGGCTGTGGCTCTGTATCGTAGGCCATCGCTTGTGGATAATTCGTGGCATCGCCCGCGACGCGCAAGCTGAACACATTGTTGTCGCTTGCAGCACTCAAAGCACTTAAGCCGGAGCCAGATACAAGCTGTTTGCCTCGGCTATAGAGCAAATAGCTCCCCAATGATGAGGGCTTAAAGTAGAAGGGCTCAGATGCGCTCAACGTTGCGGCGGTAGCGCTAAGCTGGCCATTTTCTAGCGTGACAAAACGGCCATCGGATGGCGACTGCAGCGCAACACAGCGGTTGGCATAGTCGTAGCGTGTAGGCTTGAATTCGGGCCCAGGAACGGGGATCTCTGGGCCTTGGCCTACACCTGGATCCGTTACGTTATCGACAAACGAAAATACCGCATTTTTACTCTCACCACAGGCCATTAGCCCGAGAGCCAAACAGCTGGCGGCGGTAATTTTTACGATATGGGAAAATAAACCCGTGCTTGAGCGGAGCGTTGTCATAGCGACACCTATTATTTTTCTTATTTGGCGATTTTACATGATTACGCAGTCGCAACCTATATATGTTTCGACTGCGTTATTTGTCTCGTGTGCAAATTGATTTCTTGTGTATTCGCATCGCATAGCACAGCGAGCCATACTAGCCCCCTGAAAAGAGGTACTCATGCGCGTATTGCTCACCTTATTATTTAGCGCTTGGCTCGGCGCCTGCTCCACGCTGGGCGTGCTCTCGCCTTTGCAAGATGGCCGCCAAGCCATGCTCGCCGGTGAGCCGACACAAAGCGAAGCAGCGTTTGCCAAAGCTATAACAGCTATTGCCGCTGATGATGAACGCGCGCTCATCTCAGCCGGCGACTCTGCACGCACGGGCGCTGCCTTAGTCAGCAATGACAATTTGCGGCGCTATCGGGTTGCGCCTTATGAGCGACTGTTTTTACACAGCTATCAAGCGCTGAATTATCTCGCTTTGGCACAGCCACAAGCCGCCGCCGTTGAGCTGCGTAGAGCTGATGCATGGCAACGCACGCAGGCGTTAGCCTATGCCGAAAAAGTCAGTGAGGCCGAGCGCGAAGGCGGCGAGCTAGTGCCATCTAGCAATGCTGATCTGGGCGCACTCGATAATGCTGCTGCGCGCGTGCGAAGCAGCACTCAGCATGCCGGCGCACTGTATTTATCCGGTCTTTTTTATGAGGCACAAGACGCGCTAACCGACGCCTTCATCGATTACCGAGCCGCTTGGCAAGCTCAGCCAAGCAACGCTCAACTCGCCAGCGACACTTCACGCTTAGCAAAACGCCTACGCTTCGATGACCCCACACCACGCAATACACCGACTCCAAGCCCACTCAGCCTCAATCAAGATAACAGCGCCGGCGACATCGTGGTGTATTGGGAGCGCGGCGAAATCCCCGACAAAGTCGCGTTTCAACTACCGTTGATCAATAGCCGAGCCCTCACCCTGGTGAGCATTCCGTACTATCCCAACCGCAGCACTCCGGCCGCGCGCCTCAGCTTACAGCTCGATGGTCAGTCGCCGCTCGCTGAGCTCTTAGTCGACACTCATGCCCTCGCCGCGCGCACATTACGCGAGCAGTTACCGGGCATTATGCTCAGGGCTAGCGTACGCGCTGTGGCGAAGCAGCAGCTGCAGCGCCAACTCAATGAAAAGTCACCTGGCCTTGGTCTGCTCGGCACTATTTATAGCCTACTTAGCGAGCGCCCTGATTTGCGCCAATGGAGCAATCTGCCAGCGCAGGTTTATGTCTCACGTCAACGCGTAAGCGCTGGCGATCATCGCCTCAGTATCGTTGGCGAGCAGCCACTCACTGTGCCGGTTCGCGCCGGCAAAATCACACTGGTACATGTGGTGACCTCGCCACGTGTCAGCTACAGTCGGATTTATCCGTTATAAACGGGCAATGCCCAGGAGTTAACTAATGAATATTCCCTTAAAAGCACTGTGCTTGCCTGTAGCACTAGCGGCACTGACTATTACCGGCTGCGCCTCAGTACAATACGGCGATGCTCGCGCAGTCGAAACCGTGAACACCGATTTTGGCTCCACCGATCTTCAGCTCATCAGTGCAAAAATGGTTGATGACTTGCTCAACTCGCCGGCCGTGATGAACATCACCCGTGATGGCCGACCAGTGCTTTTTGTCGATGCCATCCGCAATAAAACCGCTGAACACATCGATACCGAATCGGTGACTGACACCATTAGCACGCAGCTGATTAAGTCCGGCCGCTTCCGCTTTGTCGACATGAGTGTGGTCGCCGAAGTCGCGCGCCAATTTGATTATCAGCGCAATAGCGGCCTAGTCGATGAGCGCCAGTCGGTGAAAATGGGCCAACAAATTGGCGCTCGCTATATGATTTACGGCAACTTATCAGGGATTGCCAAGCAAGATGGCAGCACGCGCGATCAGTACTACAAATTCACATTAAAAATGATGGATTTGAAAACTGGCTTGGTTGAGTTTCAGGATGAGAAAGAGATTCGCAAAACTCGTGAGCGCCGTTGGTTTGGCCTGTAAGAAGATTCGACTAGCTAAGCTCCTCGTGAGCCAAATCTAATACCTCAAGACATAAAAAAGCCCGCTTAGCGGGCTTTTTTATGAAGCGATTAGGCAGTTTTCATGCCGACTAACAGCTCAGCTTATTGCACCTGTTGGCGCAGCTCGCCGCGAATATAACGCTCAGTCATTGCGTCTAAAGACAGCGCGCGAATTTTGCTAGCTTGGCCTGCGCAATTGAATGCGACATAGCGATCGACGCAGACATCACGCATAGCAACGATAGTGTCTTTAAAGAACTTACGTGGATCAAACTCGGCTGGATGCTCGGCCATATGGCGACGAATCGCGCCAGTCGATGCCAAGCGCAAATCGGTGTCGATATTCACTTTACGCACGCCATGCTTAATCGCCTCAACGATTTGCTCCACTGGCACACCGTAAGTCTCTTTAATATCACCACCGTATTGGTTGATGATCTGCAGCCACTCTTGCGGCACGCTGGACGAGCCATGCATGACCAAATGCGTGTTGGGAATGCGCGCATGAATTTCTTTAATGCGATCAATCGCCAAAATGTCATCGGTTGGCGGGCGCGTAAACTTGTAAGCGCCATGCGACGTGCCAATGGCAATCGCCAAGGCATCGACACCAGTGTCTTGCACGAAGCGCGCGGCTTCCTCTGGGTCGGTCAGCATTTGCGAATGATCGAGAATACCTTCGGCGCCCACGCCATCTTCTTCACCGGCCAAGCCAGTTTCCAGCGAACCCAAGCAACCGATTTCGCCTTCTACTGAAACGCCACAAGCATGCGCCATCTCAACTACGCGGCGAGTAACGCCGGCGTTGTATTCATAGCTAGTTGGCGTTTTGCCATCTTCGCCGAGCGAGCCGTCCATCATCACTGAGCTAAAGCCGAGCTGGATGGAGCGCTGGCAAATGGCTGGGCTGGTGCCGTGATCTTGGTGCATGACCACGGGAATATGTGGAAACTCCTCGATGGCTGCCAAGATCAAGTGGCGCAAAAATGGCGCACCGGCATATTTACGCGCACCAGCCGAAGCCTGCACGATCACCGGTGAGTCAGTCTTATCGGCCGCCTCCATGATGGCGCGCATTTGTTCTAAGTTATTGACGTTAAACGCCGGTACGCCATAGCTGTGCTCAGCGGCGTGGTCTAGCAATTGGCGTAAGCTAATCAGCGCCATATCATCTCTCCTATGCGACGTACGCCGCGTTAAACCCTAAATTATTTTGCCGCTGCCGCTTTTAAAGCCGCCACAGCGGGCAATTCCTTGCCTTCAACAAATTCTAAAAATGCGCCACCACCAGTGGAAATATAGGACACGCGATCGGCCACGCCGTACTTATCAATGGCCGCTAGCGTATCGCCACCGCCAGCAATAGAGAAGGCACTGCTTTCAGCCACAGCCAAACTCAAGGCTTTCGTGCCTTCACCGAAGGCATCGACCTCAAAAACGCCAACAGGGCCATTCCACAGAATAGTTTTCGCCGCTTTCAACAGCTCAGCAAAGCGTTTGGCGGTGTCGGGGCCGACATCCAAAATCATGTCATTGGGGCCAACGTCAGCTACTGCTTTCACCACCGGTGTGGCGGCCTGCACGAAGGCCATGAAGTCTTCGATGGGGCCGGTGATTTCTGCCACCACAACATCGGTAGGCAACGGCACATCGACTTTCGCAGCAATGGCGCGCGCGGTGTCGAGCAAGTCATGTTCGCACAGCGACTTGCCGACTGGGAAACCGGCAGCGGCCAAGAAGGTATTGGCGATGCCGCCGCCAACAATGAGCTGATCGCAGAGGCTGCTTAAAGAGGTCAGCACATCGAGCTTGGTCGAGACTTTCGAGCCGGCAACAATGGCAGCCATTGGACGCGCTGGCGCATCAAGTGCTTGGCCTAGGGCGTGCAGCTCGGCTGCCAATAAAGGGCCGGCGGCGGCCATTGGGGCGAACTTGGCAACGCCATGTGTGGAGCCTTCAGCGCGGTGTGCAGTACCAAAAGCATCCATCACGAACACATCGCAAAGAGCGGCATATTGCTGAGCTAATGCGTCGGCATTTTTCTTTTCGCCAACGTTAAAGCGTACGTTTTCCAGTAGCACGACCTGGCCTGGCGCTACATCCACACCTGCTAAATAATCACGCACTAGCGCCACATTTTGACCAAGCTTCTCACTTAGCCAAGCAGCCACCGGCGCCAGTGAAAGCTCTTCGTTAAACTCGCCTTCCGTTGGGCGGCCCAAGTGCGAGCAAACCAATACTGCAGCGCCTTGCCTCAGGGCTTGCTGGATGGTCGGCAGCGCCGCTTGCAAACGAGCATCGGAGCGAATCACACCAGCTTTCATTGGCACGTTTAAGTCTTCTCGAATCAGCACGCGCTTGGCGGTCAAGTCTAATTCGGTCATGGCAATAACAGGCATCATGGCATTCCTACAGTTAATTCAAAGTCGGTTTAAGCATCGCTCAGCACAGCGGCGGCGTCGGGATACTTCGGCGCGGGTGGCAGACTGGCGATGCGCTGGCAGAGGTCGAGCAGGCGGTTGGCATAGCCCCACTCATTGTCATACCAGGCGAAAACTTTTACTTGGCGGCCGACCACTTCAGTTTGCGTGAGGTCGACAATCAATGATTCGGCGCGATGGTTAAAGTCTGACGATACCAAGGGCTCATCATTAATGCTCATCCAGCCGAGGCCGGGGCCTTGGGCGTAAGCGATAAATGCTTGGTGCAAATCAGCCACGGTAACATCGCGTGTAAGTTGCACGGTGAGATCGATGGCAGCGACGTTTAGCGTTGGCACACGCAAAGAATAACCACCGATTTTATCCGCCAAGTCGGGAAATATTTTGCGCGCCACACCGAGCGCACTCGACGTGGTGGGAATCATATTGTGTGCGCCAGCGCGGCCTCGGCGTGGATCACGATGAAAATGGTCGAGCAAGACTTGATCGGAAGTGAAGGCGTGAATTTCCGTCATCAAGGCCGACTCAATGCCGGCGAAATCATGCAGTGCCTGCAGCATGGGGCAAAGCGCGTGCGAAGTGCAGCTGGCGGCAGAAATAACCTGATGCTCCGCGCGCAAATCACCGTCATTAACGCCATAGACGATAATGGCATCGGCCGTATCGAATGGTGCCGCGCCAATCACCACACGGCCTGCACCAGCACTTAAGTGCCGCGCCGCCTGAGCTTGGGCCCGAAACTGGCCGGTGCACTCAAGCACCACATCAACGCTCAAATGCTTCCACGGCAGCTTTTCTGGCAGGGCTTCTTCTAATAGACGGATGCGCTGGCGGCCAATACGCAAAACGCCATTTTCTAACTCAGCAGCAACCGGCAAACGGCCATGGGTAGTGTCGTAGCGCAGCAAATGCAGCAGCGACTCATCATCGCCAAGATCATTAATGGCGACGATATCAATGTCATAGCGCTCACCAGCCTCGATCAGCGCGCGCAGCACATGGCGGCCAATACGGCCAAAACCATTAATCGCTACACGCAGTCTCATCGCGGGCTGATTCATGCCTTAGGCCAAACCACGCACGGCATTGGCAACGGCTTCAGCAGTGATGCCAAAGTGCTTATAGAGGTCGCCAGCTGGTGCTGACTCACCGAAAGTGGTCATGCCAATCACCGCGCCATCGAGACCGACAAAACGATGCCAGTAATCGGTGATGGAAGCTTCGACCGCCACACGTTTACGTACGCTCAATGGCAGCACGCTATCGCGATAGGCGGCATCTTGCTTAAGGAAGATATCGGGAGATGGCATCGACACCACGCGCACACCCAAGCCTTCGGCAGTCAAGGTCTCGGCTGCCTGCATGGCCAAGTCCACTTCCGAACCGGCGCTGATGATGATGGCGTCGACGCGCTCGGCATCGCGCAAAACATAGCCGCCGCGAGCGATATTGTTAATTTGCTCTGGCGTACGCGTTTGGTGCGCGAGATTTTGTCGTGAAAATACCAAGGCGGTTGGACCGTCTTTGCGCAATAAGGCTTCGCGCCATGCCACCGCTGACTCCACGGTGTCGGCTGGACGCCATGAGCTCAAGTTTGGCGTTTGACGCAAGCTGGCGAGCTGCTCGACTGGTTGATGAGTCGGGCCATCTTCGCCAAGGCCGATGGAGTCGTGGGTGTAGACATGAATTACGCGCTGCTTCATCAACGCCGCCATACGTAGGGCGTTGCGGGCATATTCCATGAACATCAGGAAGGTGGCGCCATAAGGCACGAAGCCGCCATGCAAGGCGACGCCGTTCATGATTGCGCTCATGCCAAATTCGCGCACGCCGTAATAGACATAGTTGCCATCAGCATGGTCTTGCACGCCGTGGCAGCCTTTCCACAAGGTTAAGTTGGAGCCGGCCAAGTCGGCTGAACCGCCAAGTAATTCGGGCAATGCTGGACCAAAAGTGTTCAGCGTGTTTTGCGAGGCTTTGCGTGAGGCAATGCTATCGCCCTTTTCGGCGCAGCCATTGATCCACGCGTCCGCAGTGGCGGCAAAGTCAGCTGGCAATTCGCCACTTAAACGGCGTAGTAATTCGGCCGCCAAGCTCGGGTGTGCTTGCTCGTATTGCGACCACAGGCCGTCCCAGTTTTCCTCTAAGACATCACCTTTTGGACGCGCATCCCAGGCTTCATAAATTTCGCTTGGAATGACAAAGGGCTCGTGCTCCCAGCCCAATGCGGCGCGAGTCAGGGCAATTTCATCCTTACCCAATGGCGCACCGTGGCAATCTTCTTTGCCTTGTTTATTTGGCGAACCAGCACCAATCACGGTTTTGCAGATAATCATTGTTGGGCGCGAGATATCAGCTTGCGCCTCTTGCGTGGCGGTGCGAATGGCATCGGCGTCATGGCCATCGATAGGGCCGATCACTTGCCAGCCATAGGCCTCGAAACGCTTCGGTGTGTCGTCGGAGAACCAGCCTTCAACTTCACCATCAATGGAGATGCCATTGTCGTCGTAATAGGCAATGAGCTTGCCCAAGCCCAATGTGCCCGCCAGCGAGCAGACTTCGTGCGAGATGCCTTCCATCAAGCAGCCATCGCCTAAGAAGCAATAGGTGAAATGGTCAACGACGGCGAGATTGTCGCGGTTAAATTGCGCGGCTAGCGTTCTTTCCGCCAGCGCCATGCCGACGGCGTTAGCTATGCCTTGGCCAAGTGGACCAGTAGTGGTTTCAATGCCGGGCGTGTAACCAAGCTCAGGATGGCCTGGAGTTTTGCTGTGCAGCTGGCGAAAAGCTTTTAAGTCATCGATGGACACATCGAAGCCAGTCAGGTGCAGCAATGCGTATTGCAGCATGGAGCCGTGGCCGTTGGAGAGCACAAAGCGGTCGCGATTGATCCAGTTGGGATTGGCCGGGTTGTAGCGCATGAACTGGCGCCAGACGACTTCGGCGATATCCGCCATGCCCATCGGAGCGCCGGGGTGACCCGAATTAGCCTGTTGAACTGCATCCATCGATAACGCCCGAATGGCGTTGGCGTAGTGGCGTTGATTTAAAGGCTGCGCGGGCATGCGGGGCACTCCAGTCGGCGGGCAAAAATAAGAACGCGCGGCTTATTAAAGCCGCGCGGGTACATATTGTCGCTGATGCTGTCCATCGCGGCAATTAATTACATTGCTGCCACCCAGCGACCAATACCTTGCGCCAACATCTCAACGGCATAAGTGCCAATGACCAAGGCTGATACACGACCAGTGACTTCGACATAACGATCGACTAGGCGCGCGCTTTTAACACGGACACGATCATGAATGAATTTCAGCAGCAACAAGCCAAACACCATTAGCAGTAACGTCAGCCATACCACGCCAACGGCATGCCATTTCGGGATAGATGCGCCCATTAAAATTGCGGCAGATACAGTCGCTGGCCCAATCAAAAATGGCATGGCGATAGAGCCGGCAACATGCTCAGGATCGCCGCGCAGGCCACTCAATGCACTCACACCCTCAAAGAAGAAGCGGATGCCAACAAGCAAAAACAGCACGCCGCCAAAAATCTGGAAGGACGCGAAATTAACATGCAACAAATTGGTAAAGAGGCTTTCACCGGTTAGCGCAAAGACGGAGAAGACAACGCCGCCCATGATCACACCGCGCGTTAGCACGTGGGCAAATTGGCGACTTGGCATCGCCACCATCAGGTCGATCAAATACAAGCTTAAAAGGAAGGGATTAAGTAGCGCGAAAAAGAAAAGCAGTTGGTCCAACGGGAACACAGGACACCCTCGGGGTTGACTTTTGACGCCAAAATAGTAACACTAGAAATGATTTCTACTCAAATGATTTCATTAAGAACGACTAATTACATGACTCCTGACCACGAACTCCCGGATTACGAAGTGCGCATATTAAGAGCTATACGCCGCATCATTCGTGCCGTCGACATGCACTCCAAGCAGCTGCAAGGCAAGCAAGACATCACCACGCCGCAGCTCATTGCTTTACTCGCATTGGAGAAACACGGCGCGATGCCAGTAAAAACGCTAAGCCAGAGC
>JAGPVX010000068.1 GCA_018066805.1 Paraperlucidibaca sp.
TGGTCAACTCACGGTTAAGCGCTTCAAACGTGTTGCCGATCGCTATGAGCTGCATGCCGAAAATGCACAGCGCCCCTACCCCGTATTGCACCCGACTGAAGAGCTGCAAATCTTTGGTGTGGTGACGAGTCATATCGTTGAGCACGTCACGCTCACACGGCCGCGTCGCTGATATGCCGACCTACGCCTTAGTCGATGCCAATAATTTCTACGCGACTTGCGAGAAGATCTTTGATCCGTCATTAGCGGATGTGCCTCTGGTGGTGCTGTCGAACAATGACGGCTGCATTGTGGCGCGATCAGCGGAGGCCAAGATATTGGGCATTCCCATGGCTGCGCCGATGCATCAGTGGAAAGGCTTTTGCGCAAAACATGGCGTGGCTATTAAGAGCTCGAACTACACGCTCTATGGCGACATGAGTGCGCGTATGTTGGCGATTTTGCAAAAGCTTTGCCCTGAGGTCGAAAGCTATTCCATCGATGAGTCGTTTTTGAAACTGGATGGCTTTGGTGATGTCACTGCTATGGGGCATGAGATACGCCAGACCTTGCAGCAGCACATCAAAGTGACCTGCGGTGTCGGCATTGGGCCCAGTAAAACGTTGGCAAAATTCGCCAATCACATTGCCAAGAAACACCCTGAGTACGGCGGCGTGTTTTCAGTGCAAGGCGTCACTGAAGCTGTGTTCGAAAAGCTTATGGCGAGCTACTCAGCAGGCGAGGTGTGGGGCGTAGGACGCCAATTGAGTAAGCGATTAGCTGCCGATGGTATTGAGACGGTGTTGGACTTATCGCGCTGTGATGCCAAGGCCATTCATCAGCGCTATGGCGTGGTGCTGGCCAAAACAGTTCGTGAGCTTCGCGGCGAGGCGTGTATTAGTTTTGAGGATATTGCAGCACCCAAACAGCAGATCATTTCTTCTCGATCATTTGCTACCTGCCTTACCGAGTTTCAGGCGATACAGGCCGCGGTGTCTCACCACCTTAGTCGAGCGGCCGAGAAGCTAAGGGCGCAAAACTCCGTGTGCTCGCATGTGTATGTGATGATCAATACCAATCGATTTCGCGAGCAAGACCCACAATATCGGCAAACGATTTTGACGCCACTACCCCACCCTTCGGCCGACACATCGGTGCTGATGAAAGCCGCAATGGCAGGTCTTCGTAAAGGCTTTGTGGCAGGGTTTCGTTACCACAAGTGTGGTGTCATATTGGGTGAGATTGGCCAGGCAGATGGCCAGCAAACTGATCTTTTTGCCACGGTCGATGATCCTAAGCGGCTGCGGCTGATGGGTCTAATGGATAGCATTAATAAGCATCAGGGCGCAGGCACACTGCACGTCGCTAGCACGCAATTGAGTGATGCCTGGCATATGCGGGCCAATAATCGCTCGCCGCGCTACACCACGTGCTGGGATGAGTTTCCAGTGGCGTATGCTTAGGCGCATATAGATTAAGTGGCTGATCTCAACCATGGAGCTGAGCCATCAGCTTTAAGCTCATTCAGTTAAACTTACCAGAGCTCCGATTTTCAACAGGAAACCAATCATGAAACATACGTTTATGGCGATAGCACTGGCGGCGTTGACTGCCAGCACACAGGCGTTTGCCGCCGCAGAGCCACTGAAAGCGCAAGCCCCCGGCTTCTACCGCATGATGCTTGGGCAAACTGAAGTCACGGTGCTAAATGATGGCACCGTCGACTTACCCGTCGATCAGCTATTGCAGCAAGATGCCGCGAAAACGATTGCCGCACTCCAGAAGGTGCATCAGACCGCGCCGCTAGAAACCTCGGTAAATGCTTACCTAATAAACACCGGCAAAAAGCTTGTGCTAATTGACGCCGGCGCCGGCAGCTTGTTTGGCCCAACACTAGGCAATGTCAGTAAAAATCTAGCGCTAGCCGGCTACACACCCGAGCAAGTTGACGAAATTTATATCAGCCATATGCATGCCGACCATGTCGGCGGCCTAAGCAAAGACGGCAAAATGGTCTACCCCAATGCCACCGTGCGAGCCGATGCTACAGAGGCTGCGTATTGGCTTAGCGAGGCTGAAATGGCGAAAGCGCCAGACGATAAAAAAGGCTTTTTTAAGAATGCGATGGCATCACTAAAGCCCTACCAAACGGCGAATCGCTTAAAGACCTTTTCTGGCAAAACCGAGTTAGCAGCAGGCATTGCCGCCCAGCCGAGCGCAGGCCATACGCCAGGTCATATCAGCTATATGGTGCAAAGCGGTGATCAGCGCTTATTGGTGCTCGGCGACATCATTCACGTTGCCGCCGTACAGTTTGATCGACCTGAAGTGACTATCGCTTTTGACTCAGATGCGACTGCGGCTAAAAAGCAGCGTTTGGCGTTATTTAAGCAAGCGACGGAAACTGGCCTACTCGTTGGCGCAACGCATTTGCAATTTCCATCGTTGGGCTACATAAACGCCAACGGTAAAGGCTACCGCTGGGTGCCATTGAACTATCAGCGCATCAAGTAACTCAGCGCACCTGCCCTAGCGGGCCGTTAATGGCTTGCTGGGAGGCAGCATGAATTATCGCGTTGCCGTGCGCTCATTGTGCGAATTTACGGCTAAGACCGGCGATCTAGACCTGCGCTTTACGCCCGCGCCTAGCCCTGAAGAAGGCATGCATGGTCATCGTGTTGTGCAGCATCGACGCCCCAATTATTACGAAGCTGAGATAGACCTTAAAGCGCATTATCCGGGCTTAGAAGTTATTGGCCGCGCCGATGGCTACGACCCAGAACTCAACCGCTTAGAAGAGATCAAAACCCACCGCAGTGATATTGAGCGCATCCCTGACAATCATCGTGCGCTTCATCGCGCACAAGCCTTGATTTACGGCCACATGCTCTGCAGCCAGCGCGGCCTTAAATCATTAGAGGTCGCCGTGGTTTACTACCACGTGATCACCGCGGAAGAGACTACGGAGCCGGAGACGTTTAGCGCGGCGGACTTAGCTTTGTTTTTCAATATGCATTGCGAGCGCTTTTTAGCGTGGGCGGAACAGGAAACTGCGCATCGTGAAGCGCGTAATCGTTCGCTCGATGTGCTTGAGTTTCCGCATGCCACTTACCGCGATGGCCAACGCGATTTGGCCAAGGCCGTTTATCGTGCGGTGAAACATGAGCATGCTTTACTGGCACAGGCCACCACTGGCATCGGAAAAACGCTGGCTACTATTTTTCCTCAGTTAAAGGCGATGCCGGCATCGAACATCGATAGGCTATTTTTTCTCACCGCGAAAACACCCGGCCGGCAATTAGCCCTCGGCGCATTTCACACGCTGCGCGAACATCACCCATTGCTGCGCATTCGTGTTTTAGAGTTAGTTGCGCGCGAAAAAGCCTGCATTTATCCAGATCGCGCCTGTCATGGCGAGTCTTGCCCCTTGGCTGAAGGTTTTTATGATCGTTTGCCAGATGCGCGCGCCGAAGCCGTTAAGGCCGCGTGGCTAGACCAAAAGCGAGTTAGCGAGATTGCCCAGGCTCATTCGATTTGCCCCTACTACTTGAGCCAAGCCATCGCCCCCTGGGCCGATGTTTGTGTCGGTGACTACAACTATTATTTCGACATGAGTGCCATGCTCTACGCGCTCACGGTGCTCAACGAATGGCGCATTACGCTACTGGTCGATGAGGCGCATAACCTGATCGAACGCGGGCGCGGCATGTACACGGTATCGCTGAGCCAACACGCGCTGATTAGCGCCTTTGATGCCAGTCCATCTGCACTCAAACGCAGACTCACCGATCTTAATGCGGTTTGGCATCGGCGCTTTCGCGACTTCACTAATGGCTATACAGCACTTGCCGATGTGCCTGATGAGCTGATCAAAGCCCTGCAAGTTGTGGTCAGCCACATCACCGATTGGCTTAGTGACAACCGCCAAATGGCGCCTGAGATTTTACGTTTCTACTTCGATGCGCTGCTGTTTCTTCGGCTCGCTGAGCAGTACGGCGATCACGCGCTATGTGACATCATCATTGATGATCCAAAAGACCCGAGCACGCTCAATACAGTGAGCATTCGCAATATTTTGCCAGCACATTATTTGCGCCCACGATTTGCTACTGCCATCAGCTCTACCTTGTTTTCGGCGACGCTGAGCCCGACTGATTTTTATCGCGATATGTTGGGTATGCCTGACTCCACTAAAGCGATTGATGTCGACTCGCCGTTTTCGTCAGCGCAGCTGCGCGTTCGCATTGCGACGAATATATCCACACGCTATCAAAATCGAGCGCAAAGCTTACCGGCTGTCTGTGAGCTAATAGCCAAGCAATGCGCTGAGCAGCCTGGCAACTATTTGGCCTTTTTTAGCAGCTACGACTATCTGGCCGCCGCCGAGCAGCATCTCGCTAAATGCTACCCCGAGCTGTGTTTACGACCACAACAGCGTGATATGAATGAGGCGAATCGGCAGGCTTTTGTCGACAGCTTTGGCAATGATAGTGAGCAGCTGGGGCTAGTCGTATTAGGCGGCGCTTTTGGTGAGGGCATCGACTTGCCGGGCAAGCGTTTAATTGGCGCGTTTGTCACCACGCTGGGCATGCCATCACCAACCGATATTAATAAGATTATCGAAACGCGAATGGAGGCGCAGTTTGGCAGCGGCTTCGATTACACCTACCGCTTCCCTGGCCTGCAAAAAGTGGTTCAGGCCGCTGGCCGCGTTATTCGCGACACCAGCGATACCGGCGTTGTCTATCTACTCGATGACCGTTACGCCAGACCTGAAAACCTCAATTTGCTACCTTCGTGGTGGCAAATTGAGGGGGTTTAGCTAAATCATCACAGCGCAGCGATTAAAATCTCGCGGCTTATCTCGGGCGTGATGGCCTTCTGCTCACCGAGTTTGACCATGCCATGCTGAGTAAGTTTAGCGATCAAACCATCAATCGCGGCCTCGCCTAAGTCCACATGCGATAGGCGTGTTGGTACTTGCATGGCAGTGAAAAATTGCTCAGTTAGCTCAATGGCGCGTTGAATGCGCGACTCTTCGTCGCCATCAGTCAGGCCCCATATCCGCTCTGCGTACTGCAGCAGTTTCTCGCGCTTCGCTTCCTTACGAACTTTCATCACGGCAGGCAATACGATCGATAGCGTGCGAGCATGATCAATGCCATAAGCACCGGTTAGCTCGTGCGCAATCATGTGCGTAGACCAGTCTTGCGGTACGCCTGAGCCAATTAAGCCATTTAAAGCCATGGTTGCCGCCCACATAATATTGCCGCGAATAGCCAGGTCATTTTTAGTCTCGACAGCTAATGCTTTCGGGCCTTCTTCAATAAGCGTAAGCAGCAAGCCCTCGGCGAAACGGTCTTGCACTTTGCCGTTCACGCTATACGTGAGGTATTGCTCCATAGTGTGAATAAAGGCATCAACCACACCGTTGCTGATTTGACGATCAGACAAAGACAGCGTTACTGCAGGGTCTAGCACGGCAAATAACGGCCTCACCAATGGGCTGCTAAAAGGCAGCTTATTGCCGTCACGGGTGACCACCGCGCCAATATTCGACTCCGAGCCGGTGGCAGGCAGCGTTAAGACACAGGCAAGCGGTAATGCCTTTGTGATGGGCTGCCCTTTAGCGACAAAATCCCAAGGATCATCGCCCTCAAACACGGCTGCAGCGGCGATAAACTTAGTGCCGTCAACGACAGAGCCGCCGCCAACCGCTAGCAGGAAATCAATACCATGCTCGCGAATCGGGTCTAGCGCTTTCATTAAGGTTTCGTAGCTTGGGTTGGGCTCAATCCCGGAAAACTCAAACCAGGTGTGCTCGCTCAATGCGGCCGTAATTTGATCGTAGACACCATTGGTTTTAATTGAGCCGCCACCGTAGGTAACTAGAACCTTAGCGTCTTTCGGAATGGCTTGGCTTATCGCCTGAATTTGACCTTCGCCAAACAGTATTTTCGTGGTGTTTTGAAAACTAAAATTCAACATGTTTATTCCCTTATCTATTCAATGAAGCTGGCTAGCTTAGGAGGCTAGTGCAGCAAGTAATTTTTCTGCCGCAAGTTCAGAGCTTGCAGGATTTTGGCCAGTAATCAGTAAGCCATCTTGAACAGCAAATGCTTGCCAATCGCCTACTTTTTGGTAGTCACCACCGCGCTTAATTAGCTCGCTCTCTAGTAGAAATGGCACTACATCTGTTAATTGCACAGCATCCTCTTCGCTGTTACTAAAGCCGGTTACCGCTTTACCTTTAACGACGTAGTCGCCAGCAGCATCTTTAATGTTCAAAAAGGCTGCGGTTGCATGGCATACCGCAGCAACGGGTTTATTGGCTAACAGGAAAGACTCAATTAAAGCGATGGAGTCGCTACTGTCGGTTAAATCCCACAATGGACCATGTCCGCCGGGATAAAACACTGCGTCATAATCTGCTGCATTAACATCAGCCAGCTTTACCGTTTTTGCCAACAAGGCCTGCCCTTCTACATCATCATCAAAGCGGCGGGTTGCCGGCGTTTGAGCATCTACTGATTCACTTTTGGGATCGATAGGCGGCTGACCGCCTGCTGGTGACGCGAGTGTGATGTGAACGCCTGCATCAACAAACGTGTAGTAAGGGGCAGCAAACTCCTCAACCCAAAACCCAGTTTTCTCCCCGCTATTACCCAGATCGGCATGAGAGGTAAGGACCATCAATACCTTTTTAGCATTTGCGTTAGTCATGATTTATGTACTCCTATACATCGTGAATGGGTGGCTTACTGTTTCAGCCTCTAACCTTGGCATGCAGTGTATTGGCGCACGGCGAATCGAACAATACGGATAGAATTGACTACATTAGATGAATAATTGATACAATCAGCCATGAACTTATCCTTTGAACAACTTAAAAGCATGGTGGTTTTTGCTCAAGTAATTGAGCAAGGCAACCTGAGTGCGGCAGCTAAACACATCGGGATATCTCGCGCATCAGTCAGTTATCACCTCAAAAAACTGGAGTCACAGCTAGGTGTAAAGCTACTCAATCGCTCAACGCGCGCTATTGCCTTAACGGAAACTGGCATGGCGTATTACCAGTCCTGCCGCATCATTGCGGAACAAGCCACTACGGCAAATCTGCAAATTGAAAACCTTAAAAATGAGCCCGAAGGTTCATTAAAAATCACCTGCCCCGTCAATGTCGGCTTACAAATAGTGGTGCCTGCGCTGAATGGCTTTCGCCGGCTTTATCCTAAAATTGACTTAGATGTCATGCTCACCGATGAAGTGGTGAATATCATGCAGGAAGGCATAGACCTTGCTATTCGTGGTGCGCCGTTGGCCGACTCCGGGCTGCAAGCTACCAAGCTGTCGACATTGCCGACCTGCCTTTGTGGAGCACCGGACTACCTCGCAAAACGCGGTCGCCCCACCACACCCGCAGAGCTAGAGCAGCATGACTGGGTTATTTATAAACTGACTGCTGGCGCTATTAAGCTACGTAAAGGTAGCCGCTCGTATAGTGTGGCCGTGAAAGGCAGTATAAGCACCAATAACGCCGCTGCTCGTACAGCCTTTATTGAAGGCGGGCATGGCCTAGGAAGAGTTCCACTCTACGATGCCTGGCCTAAGATTCAGGCCGGATCGTTGGAGCGAGTGATGGACGATTATCAACTCAATGATATCGAGGTCTATGGCGTATTTCCGCCTGGCAGCGCTGGCTCAAAAAAGCTGAGGGTGCTAATCGATTTTCTCAAAGACTACTTCAGCAAGTTTGATCGCCAAGCACTGATAACCTCTGCTGTGGACGCCTAGCAATGCCATCTATCTAGGCTCAAATGCTCGGCGCGATACGGTTTGCACCCCAGCTCGACTCAATCAGCGATTTCACATTTTGATAGGACTCGGCCGGCACTTTTTCAGGCTCGCCGTAGTCAAGCGTGTCGTAATGGAAAATATATAAGCGCGAGGTAAACAGCTCAAACGGTAGCGAGGCTTCGCCAAAACGCTCGCCATGCCCAGCCGTACTAACAATGACCTCGTTACCCCAATCTTGACCGCTGTCATTGTTGGGGTTGAAGAAGTAAACGCGCATTTCCGAGTCTTGATCCAGAGCCACTCGCATGATGGCGATGGCGTGCCATCCGATAAATCGCGCGGCACTATCGGTAATGGCGATTCCCGCTGGCTGAGGATGAATCAAGGGCTGGTTACCGTTGTAAAACGGATGATAATGCGCATGAAAATTACGGATAAATTCTTCTAAATCAACAAGATGACCAGTTGCAACATCGACATTGATGCAAAATCCGCGGCCAACCCACCAGCCGTGAAACTCAGGATTAATCCAGCGATGCGGATCACCCTCACGCCCGAGGCACAAACGACCCATTTCTAAATAGCTAGCATCGAGGTGGGGCACTAACAGCATCGACACCGGATCAAGATCGAATGGCAAAGGCGACGTAGAAGCATCCAGACATTTTCGCGATGAAATCTGCTGGCCTTCGAAGTGCATGGTCAGGTCATTGTCACGCGCAATGGAGGTGATCATTTGCAGCAAATACGTGGGGTCGCTGGTTGCCCAAATCGATAACGCCCTTGCCGACTGGCAGGTGGGGTTATTGCCCTGACCAATGCCGAGCGGCGAGCCCAGCATGCACACCACACCCTCTAAAAGCCGTGTACGCGGAGTGATGGTGCTATCGCACATAAATTGCAGTCTGGCCTCGGCCCAAGCCGATAACGGCAGGTTAATTTGCCGCCAAAGCGATTGCGCTACGCCCTGCTGATACAAAATTCCGCGCTCAAGCAACATGGCTATGCCGAATACCGCTTGTGCGGTGGAAGGATAAACACACTCGCTAATGAGGGATTTAATTAGATCTCGATAACACACCAAACCATCGCGGCCAGTGCCGGAAAGGCCGAGCGCATCGATGAGTAAGTAGTCGTTTTCATTCAAGATATAGCGCAGAAAACTGGCGTGGTAAGGCGACACCAAGCCAGTGTCGTGCATGGCTCTGGAAAATCCCAAGGCTTCTGCTTGCAAGGCATTTTCGTCCAAGCTCGCCAAGCGCTGCTCGTAATAGACCACGCCCGGATCGCCTGTACTTTCATGGGTTGGGCCATAAAGGCTGCTCACCAGCCTTGCCGCGCCTAAGCCGCTAGAGCCCAGATCAATACCCTCACTCGTATGGCAAATGGCTATTTGCGTGATCATGTTTTTGACGGGATTGATTTGGATTGGGCGTTGGCGCAGTAGTCGCCAAATCTCATCGATTAATTGGTCAATGATGTGCTGAAAACCAATGCGCTGAGCCAAGTGCTGCATAAGCGCTCGCGGCACCATTGCCAGCGCTCCTTGCTTAATCCGCGCGGCCTCTGAGCTAGCAGCAAAAAGCAGCTCAAGGTTGAGTGCAATAGACTGCGTTAAAAAATGATGGGCCTGCTCCGCCGAAAATTCAGCATGCTTGTAGTCGCCCAGCGCAATAGCCAGCATGCGCAACTCGCTTAGGCACTCGATAGTGACTGTCGCGGCCACAGCACTCGATAGCGCATAGGGAGTTAGCGCGGGGATCAATGCCTGCGGCTTAGCCCAATCGGTGCCGTCATAGACTCCTGCCGCATCCAGAGTTTGCGAGCGACTCTCGAGTGCGGCCACGCCGCCATCCTCAACAATAATGAGTCTGGCGGCATCTAAGATGCTTTCAACTAGTGCATATTTATCAGCAACTTGGGCTTCCACCAATGAACGTAAGGCAGCGTCAATGTTGTTAAGTAATTGCGGCAATGGATCATTTTCTAGTTTCATAAATACGTAATTTCAAAACGTTATAAAACCATACTACTACGGGCTTGGGCCTAGCCGGGCTTTTGAGCAAGCCCGTGCCGCCGTATGCACTACACGAAAAAGTCTAAATCTTCCTGAGCTTTTAGCAGGTCGCGCATGGTTTCAGGGTTGTCTCCAAAGAAGAAAATCAAGCCCCAATGGGTGCCGAAAGCTGATCGATCAGGCACGGACTCTTCGGCTGGCGCGACCAATTCATGAGACTCAAAATAAGGATGCTCAGTAGTCTCTTTTGGCATTTCTAACTTGCTGACCACGCGGCGTCTTGGGTATACGCCGAAACAGCCGGCATGGCCCTTCGCATCGATCACTTCACGCGGGAAGAAGGCATCGACCTCCTCTTCCGTGCTTTTCGGGTCAAACACCAACATTGACGCCTGATAAGCATTGAAGCCATAGGCTCTCTCAATAAGCTCAAAGGCTTTGAAGCCTGGTGGTCGATACGCGACCTCACCAAAATACATCACACCATCGGAGGTGACGAAGTATTCGGGGTGAATCAAACCAAACTTGATATCGAAGGTTTTGATCAGTAGCTCGACCTGTTTAGTAATGGCCGGCCGCCAGCTTTCGAGCCTGTCTGTTGCCGGCACAAACACCGAATATCCGAGCGTGACGTATTCGGAAATATTGAGAAATTTGATTTTGCCATCGTGAATCCACGCCTCAACAGCGAACTCCCAGCCGTCTAAATGGCTTTCCATTAACAGCGGGTACTCTTCGGCTGGAATGGAGTCAATTTCGGCAATCGTGCGAATCATACGGTGGCCAAGGCAACCGGCTTTATCAAAGGCTTTGACGTGGATGGGATCGTCTGGGTCGCCATCGAGCTTGAGCAATGTCTGATTGACGCGCTTCATAAAGCGAATAATGTCGTCTTTCTCGTTCGCCTCTTCAAAAATACCCACGCGAATGCCGCCAAGTTGAGCACGGCGTTTCATTAATGATTTATCGCGAAATAAAATAGATTGGCCAAACATACGTGGGCTATTAAGTAAAACTGAGTTAATAGCGCCAGACCATTCAACCGTTTCTTCAAATAGCGGAATGGCAACATCGACGCCTTCAGCCTTTAATCTTTGCGCTATTTCTAAAGAGCTGTCATTTAATCTAAGAAAGTTCCAGGATATATAAGGAATTTTATTTGCCGTGCAAAAATCTTCTGCCCAATCGGGTGCAACTACGATATAGCGACGGTCAAATTGCTGAGCAGCGCGAATGGCATTAACGCTCCAGCCAAGCAGCGCAATATAGCCTTTATTAGGATCTTTCGGTGTTTCGGTGCCCTTCACGGAGTCCATGGTCGGATCGATCCAGGATGCTACTTCTGGGGATAGCTGAGCTTCTGCTGTTGTCGACATTCGTGGTTCTCCTTGCTGATAAATTCAGATAGCTGAAACACGCTTGACCTCGCATCACGCCTTAATAATTAATTAGTATATTTCAATACTAACTTTAATAAATATTTAATAAAAACATGCACCACCATAACATTTTAAGGCGCTCCTGACCAGCAAGGACATAAATACAACAACATATATGGCCTAAATAGTTAATCGTATTGTTATTAAACAATGTAGAATTAAACCATCAATTTTCGGATTTCAGCATCAATGACCTGTACATCGCGCCAACGCCTATTGGCACTGTTCTTAGGCACATCTTGGCTATTAGGCGGCTGCTCAGTTTTGCAAGGATTCGCACCAGCAGTGACGATCAATGTGCTGGACGCAAGCGAGGCGATTGAGCTCAAGCGCGGCGACATTCTTACCCGTGGCGAGATCAGCGATGCAACGAAGCAGACATTGCGCGTGGCGGCATTAGACGCCGAGCTCTGCGCTACACCCATAGCCACGATATGCCTTGATGCACTCGCTGGCGTGACTGACGTTTCTACCGATCAACGCCTAGCAGCACTCGCAGAATTATGGCTGGCTCGCGCTCAGGCCTCTGACCCTGGAGAGGCGCAATACGCCGCTTGGTTTGAGTCAATCCGCTTCAGCTATGCCTATTTATTTTTCGGCGACCGCACACCTGGCGAGCGCGCATTTGAAGACCGCCAAACGCAAATTCGTGATTGGTACAACTACTCGGTCGAGCAGGCAGTCACCGCTAGTTTTAAGTTGTTGCATAAGCGAGCCAACCCGCTACCTGCAAACGCTATCCGTGAAATCGCTGGCTGGCAGATTCGCACAGATTTGGGCGGAGCTCATCTGCCAGGCAAGGTGGTATTACCAGACGAACTGATGCCGGCTTCATCGTTATCGTTTCGCGGCCTGCGCAGTCTGTATCGGCGCGATGGCTTTGGTGCAGAGCTCATTGCCATCATGCCAAACCAATCGCTCAACACCGCGCCAACGCAAACGGGGCGGCCGAAAAAGCGCAACGGCGATCGCTTGCCGTGGAGCGAGATGCCCGCTGCCTCTTTGACCGCCCTATTGCATCCAGATGGCGATGACTTGAGCTCCGTGCTGAGTGCGCACAGCGCTCGCTTAACGATTGATGACCCCTACGCTAAATCAACCGTACAGATTCATGGCCAGCCCGTGCCATTGGCCGCTAACTTCACCGCGGGCTATGGCGTGTGGCTAGCTCGCGCCGGCTTTAATCAGCAATCGCTGCTGAGCTTACTTGGCCGAGATGGCGGCATTGACCGCCCTCACGTGTACTTGATGCAGCCTTATAATCCAAATAAACGCATTATTGTTATGCTGCACGGTCTGGCCAGTAGCCCTGAGGCTTGGGTTGAGCTCGCCAACGAAATCTTGGGCGATGATGCGCTGCGTCAAAATTATCAAATTTGGCAGGTTTACTACCCGACCAATTTACCGATCGTGTTAAATCACGCCATGATTCGCAAGGCGCTGACCGATACTTTGAGCCACTTCGACCCTTCCGGTGCGGCACCGGCATCATCTAACTTGGTGTTGGTAGGCCACAGCATGGGCGGCCTGATAGCACGGCTGATGATTTCCACATCCAATGAGTCGCTGGAAAACATCGCCCCAGAAGAGCGAAAGCTAACGGCACGGCAGATTAAGGGCATGGGGCCAATGCTGCGCTTTAAGCCCTTCCCTCACGTCAGCACGTCCATGTTTATCGCAACCCCACACAAGGGCACAGCGGCCGCCGGCAGTCGTTTAGGGCGTTGGATAGCGGGGTTTATTCGCCTGCCCATTACGGTGCTGGAGGAAGTTGCTGAAACCGTCGTGCCCAACGTGACCGCCAACATCCGCGAAAGCCTGCAACTGCTGCCCAATAGTATCGACAGCCTCGATGAAAAAGACCCGTTCATTCAAGCCGCGGCGAGCTTTGAGATTTCACCCAAGGTGCGCTATCACTCCATCGTGGCTAGGGCCAACCCGGCTCAGCCACTGGCTGAGTCCGACGACGGCATCGTGCCCTACACCAGCTCGCATCTACCTGACGCTGCATCCGAGAAAGTCATTACTTCGGGCCATAGCGTGCAGCAAAGCGCGAGCGCGATTTTAGAAATTCAGCGCATCTTGCGTGAGGGCATCACGCCGATGATTGAGCGTAAATCGATGCGCTAGCGCTTCTCCTATTTCAAGCGCTCAATCAGGCGGTATATCGCGGGCAACACCACGAGCGTGAGCAATGTGCT
>JAGPVX010000070.1 GCA_018066805.1 Paraperlucidibaca sp.
TGGCTGGTTCAAACATCACTCCATGCATAGCTGTCCATGGTCATTGACTGAGTTTGGCGGTAGCGCAGATTACTTTCGCGCATTTGAATCGCTGCCTGCAATACCAGGGCCGGGGCGTTGCCTACCTAGCGGCCACGCCGCTGTTGGCTTTATGTGGATCCCGCTGATTTATGCCTGCGCCCTTTGGCGACCACAATATTTGCGTAAAGCGCTCTTAATCATTGTGCCGTTTGCGCTGTTTTGTGGCGGCATTCAAGTGGCCCGAGGTGCGCACTTTGTCACGCATGTCATGTGGACAGCAGTGGTCTGCGGCCTTACCACTAGCTTGAGTTTTCATGCCTATCAATACCGCGCCTATGTTAGCGCGGTCCTCTCACATATCGGCCAACGCCTTCACGCGGAGACAGTGCGATGAGCGTTATTTCTCGCCTAAAAAACCTCAATTTAAGTCAACGCAATGTCATCATTGCTGCCTGGTTAGTGCTTAGCTGCAATGCCGCTTTTTTTCACGCACTGTCTGCACTCACGCCATATGATGGCTGGCGCGCAGGCGTGTTTTTCGCTGCCACAGGCGCATTACTCATCGCCTATTTCGCCACTTTTTTACAGCTAATTACATGGGGCTCATTTGCCCGCCCAGTGCAGTCATTTTTGCTTTTAGCCAGCGCGCTCACCGCCTATTTCATGATGACTTATGGCGTCGGCATTGATGCAGGCCAAATCCAAAACATGATGGAAACTGACGTCAACGAGGTCATAGACTTACTCAGCCTGCGACTTCTAGCTTTTATGCTGCTGATAGCCGGACTACCGCTACTCTGGCTCTGGTCAACGCCAGCAGCAACGCTGAGCTGGAAACAAACGCTACGTAACAAGCTCATTACCGTAGTGCTAGGCCTAGTCTCAATGTTGGCCTTAGCGGGATGGCATTATGCCGACTATGCATCGACCTTTCGTGAGCATCGCGAACTGCGCTATCTCATCGTGCCGCACAACTATATAGCCGGCCTCAAACGCTATTACAGCAAAGTTGTCGCCGCTCCAGACATGCCATTACAGAGCTATGGCGAGGATGCCGTCCGAGCTCATCCATCAGCGAAAAAACCCACACTATTTGTCTTTGTATTAGGTGAAACGGCACGCGCCGAGAGCTTCGGCCTCAATGGCTATAGCCGCGATACAACGCCTGAGTTACGCAAGCGCAATGTCATCAATTTCCCGCAAGTAAGCTCTTGTGGCACTGCTACCGCAGTATCAGTGCCCTGTTTATTCTCTGGCATGAAGCGAGCTGATTACGACCCGCAGCTCGCTAGCCATCGCGAAGGCTTACTCGATATTTTGCAGCGCGCCGGCTATGCCGTGACCTGGATAGATAATAACTCAGGCTGCAAAGGCGCCTGCGATCGCGTCAATAATGTGCCGCTATTGGCGGCCGATAAAGCCCGCTGGTGCCACGATGGCGAGTGCCAAGATGACCTGCTCGCCGACACTTTTGCCGACTATATTTCACGCGCAACACTCAACGATCGTGTCGTGGTCTTGCATCAAGAAGGCAGCCACGGCCCCGCGTATTTCCGCCGCTACCCCGATGCGTTTAAGCGCTTCACACCAACCTGCGATAGCAATGCTCTGCAAAGCTGCACGCAGCAGCAGGTCATCAATACCTATGACAACACTATTGCCTATACCGATCATATTTTAGGGCGCATTATTGACACGCTAAAAGGCCAAGATGATCGTTATCAGACCGTGATGGTGTATGCCTCTGATCATGGTGAATCGACTGGTGAGCACGGACTATATCTGCATGGTGCGCCTTATCTCTTTGCGCCTAGTCAACAAACTCATATACCCATGCTGGCGTGGCTATCTCCAGACTTTCAGAAGCAGGGCCCAAGTTCTACCTGCCTGGCGAAACAAGCGCAGGAATCTCAGTCACACGACACCATTTTTCATAGCTTTTTAGGCCTACTCGGCGTCAAAACTGCCGCGTATAACGCCGCGCTAGACTGGAGTGCTACCTGCCAACGCTAATGACAGCATTTCCGTGCTGTGGCACTGTACGCGCCTAAAATAAAAAAGGCTTTGCACATGAACAAGATCATTCCTAGCGACAGTCCAGTCTGCGTTACCGGCGGATCCGGTTACATCGCCAGTTGGATTATTCAATATCTATTAGCCGCAGGCCATACAGTGCACGCTACCGTGCGCGATCCAAGCAAAGCTAAAAGTGTTGCGCACCTAGAAGCCATTGCCGCCCGCGAGTCAGGTACTCTCAAGCTTTTTAAAGCCGACCTACTCGACATTGAAAGCTTCGATGCCGCCATGGCTGGCTGCGCGGTAGTCATTCACACTGCATCGCCATTTATCTTAGAAGGCTTTACCGATGCGCATGAAGCCTTGGTTCGTCCCGCAGTAGAGGGCACACGCAATGTGCTCGACGCGATTAATCGCACACCGAGCGTTCAACGCGTCGTACTTACCAGCAGCGTAGCCTCAGTCTTTGGTGACAATATCGACGTGCGCCAAGTCGAAGGCAGCGTGCTCACTGAAGCACAATGGAACACTACGAGCAGCGTTGACCACAACCCCTACCAATTCTCAAAAGTTGCAGCCGAGCGCGAAGCTTGGGATATGCAGGCCGTACAAAATCGGTGGGACTTAGTCACCATCAACCCCGGCATGGTCTACGGCCCCTCGCTCACCACCGGCAGCCAATCCGCCAGCATCGACACACTTATTTCCATGGGTGATGGCCGTCTGCGTTCTGGCGTGCCTGACTTGAAATATGGCGTTGTCGATGTCCGTGATGTCGCAAAAGCACATATCTTGGCGGCGTTTAAACCGGAAGCCGAAGGCCGCCACTTACTCGTGTCCAAAACCATTTCCATGATCGAGATTGCCAAAATCTTGCGCGCTCATTTTGGCAAGGCTTATCCCTTCCCAAAATCTGTGGTGCCAAAAGCGTTAGTGTGGATGTTTGGGCCAATGATGGGGCCTGTTACACGCACCTTCATCAGCAAGAACGTTGGCCACCCTTTAGCGCTTGATAATCAACGCAGCATCGCGCTGGGCGTGGAGTATTTACCGGTCGAACAAACCTTTATTGAACACTTCCAGCAGGTGCTCGATGATGGTCAGGTGAAAAGGCGGGCATAAACTTACTTGATGGCTCAGTAGCTTTTATTTCGGCCGACAGAGTACATAAAAAAGGGCGCCTAGGCGCCCTTTTTTGATGCCATAGCTCTAGTTTTTCAATGGCGCTAAAGCAGAGTTCAACACGAAGCGCTTTTCTGGCACTTTAACAAATAACTCGCCTCCAACTATTCCACCTAAGGCTGATAATCCAGCTCTTAAACGAACCGGCGTATCATTCACTAATCGAGCGGTTAAGCGACCATCGGGTAAAAACTCAACCGAACCACTAACACTCAAGTTCGTAATATCCGTATTACTTTGCACGTCGGTAATAATCGGAATGCCAACCAGACCTGCAACGTCACTGAGAACAGGAATTCCTAAATCTGCCAAGGTTTTCAGAAGCCCAACATCTGCTCGAGCATCAAGTTCAGGGATATCTGTATAAAGACTAATCACGGTAGAAAGGCTGGGTTTCTTAGGTACGCCATTTTCACAGTTGCCTTTTAACTTGCCCGGGATTCGATTAGCGAACTTAGTACCGCTGAGCACACCATTAGTATAGGTTGGCTCTAAATGACGCATGCGGAATACAAAAGGGCCAGTGAATAGTGGCTGCTCAACAACAATAGGCACGATTTGATTTAATAAGTCTGCTCCCTGATTAATGGCGCCCGTTAAGATTGGGCCAAGAACCGGAATCAAATTAATCAAATCATTCACTACATTCGTGACTGGCGAAGCTGCTAGAGATAACCCGAGCTCCGCGAAAACATCCACGCCGTTGGTCACAACCAACCCCGGGCTTACAAATACATCAATTGCTCCTGTATTTGTCCCTGAGCATAGTGTTGCAAAGTCAGCTTTAGTAATCGGCTGACCATCAGTCCTGCTGAAGCCCTCTAAGCTAGCGGACAAAGCTGAGCTGACGTGTAAGAATTGCTTTTCCTCACAAATACCGCCGTCAACACCCTCTGTACATCCTATCGCAAAGCGTGTAGCCGCACCGCTAAATGAGCCGCCAGCACGCGACACATCGGGTAAAAGCAGCGCTCCATTTGGGGTATCACAAGAATACTTACCCGTGCTAGGAATGCCCTGAGCTGTACCCTGGGCACATGAAGGCATAATTTCTCCTCGAGCTGGCTCAAAGCGAAAGTTGGCATCTACATCGGCATTCGGTAGTAGGCGCAGGTTTACGACCGACCCTTTCGAAGCTTCGGTCGACACTTTGAAGAAAATCTCCATGGGCGGACCGCCATGCTGCGGATTACTAACCTCAGCAAATGACTGTGCGATGAGCTGAGTTTGTAGCGGCAAATTATTTGTGCCGCAAATGCTGTTAGCACTACAGGTGGCAGATGCCAAGCCACTAGAGCCCAAGATATAGCGATAAATCTCACCTTTCTTCCAAGGATCATCTGGCGTAAAGACTAACTCACGAACCGAGCCACCTAGTGTGCCCGCAACCGGCTCCAAACAAACGCCTGCGGCGGTCACTCGCTCGACACGGAAGCTCGCACTCGGATCATTACACACCGTACCTAACTTGACCGCGTTAGTGCCCATGCGCTGCACAGTTTGCGAAAGCGTTATAGTGATGGAACGACGCGCATCAATGAAAGGCAGAGGAATTTCTTCGTCTGTCGCTTTACCGCCAGAGCACTTACCTTGGATATTATTGGCAACATTACGGCTGCCCGCCATCACACTACAGGGGTAGCCAGGGTAAACGCCAAGAACAACAGGTGGGCGCCGCGTATCTGGCCCACCATCTGGATTTGGTGCCGCGTCACCAGCAGCCAGGCTTGGCATGGTGAATGTCAACGTTCTTTGGGCAAGCGACTCGCCGCTTAAGCTTTTAATAAGACTGCTAAGTTTAAGACTATAGGCTTTGCCATAGCTAAAAGCCGTGTCTGGCGTAATCACCAACGATACGCCATCCAAACGCCAACTAAATGGTACAGCCTGACCATTGGAGGTGAGGGTAATAGGCGAATTCAACCCACTACTACGGAACGACTCAACGTCCATGATTTGATCAAAGTTAACAATGATCGGATCGCCGGGCCGCATTAGCTGAGCACCCAATACGCTACCAGTAGTGCTTGCAAGGGTATCAACTGTGCTCGAGGGCGAAGCCATCGCAACACGATTAATAGTTAGCTCGTCACGGAGTCGCGCTGTGTCCCCTGGCACCCAAGACTGCACGACAGGGGCAATTTGCGTGGGTGGGGTAATATTTGGAGAGTCATCTAGGTCTATCGACAACTGCAGCGCCAATATACCCACTGCATTGTCTGTACCTAGAATTTTTAACTCAATCGTACCAATTGCATCAATTAAAATTTTATTCTCAGGGCCATTAAACCTTGCTATGCCAGACACTGGAACATGCATGACATTTTGGGTAAAAGCACCATTCGATGTGCTATTTTTTGCCGAAACAGCAACGTCCATTTCCAGAGTTACTAGGCTCGGAGAGAGGGGCGATAAACTATAACGATTGGGCAGCAGCAAGCCATTTGCATCGCTAATCATTTTAATCGTTAGCGTGTCAGTCTCTAAGTTTGCCGGTACCACACCATCGAGCTTAACAACTAAGCTAGCTGCTGTTAGCTGACTATTTCTTTTTACTCGTAACGGTGCGACAGCACTTTGAATATTTTTGACATTTGCCGGCGTGCCCAAATTAGCAATTAAAGTTCCTTCTGCTTGAGGTTGTGGTGCACGATCGCCCTGCCCTAAAAGCGGCGAGGCCACAGGCACCTTGTTAACAGGCGTACCTAGTAGAGCTGAAATCCCACTTGACTCAACCATGCTTCTAGCACTTTCACCATTCGCCGCCTCAGTGGGTTGGAACTGATATGCTACAAAGCGAGAATCACTACTAAAAGGTATATTTTTCAGGCTTTCCAGCTTGTTATTAATGCTTAATGTATATGTCTGAGTTGCATCTAGATCGGCATCAGGATCTATAGATATCTTATTGCCATCAACGAGAATAGTCGCCTTTACTAGGTTACCAGCAGCATCGGTCAGTTTAATACTAGCAGTACTGCCAGTGCCATACACCAGCGTTTTGGTATTAACTGGCTGTGTCAATTGCAGGCGAATAGTGGAGAAATTAAATAATCCTAAACCCTCATTGCCTAGCAAAAAACTTTCTGGGTTCGGTGTAATATGCTCGACATCAAATTTCGTAGTATTGGTACTACGGGCATTTACTGGCCCTTCAAGCGCTGCTCGCGTTGTAAATATCAGTGGCTGACCGACATCTGCGGCCTGAACCGCCACGTTACGCAAATTAGCAGCGCCAGGCGTTGGGTTGCCTGCTGTATCAAGATCACCGGTATCTAGCATCAGTCCATTGCTGATTAAACGATATTGCGTGCGCTCTTTGAGGACAGTCTGCGGGCTCAAAATGACACCTTGGCGATCTACCTGCAAAGTGGCGGGATTTAACACCTCAGCCCGTGTAAATGCAGCTGTAAGTGGCACCACTCCAGCAGCTTCGCACTGACCTTGCGTGCTCACGAAGGCCTCTTCGCAGAGCGTAAAAGCCGCCGTTAACTTAGCTAACGTATCGAACTCTATCGCTGCTATTGGGTGAGAGAAGCGCAAAGCTATTGGGGTCGCGGGAATCACCTCCGTTTGCCCAGGCGCAGGGTAGGCATAAATCATGCTGCGCTGTTGCGCCGAGATTTTAGCGCCCGGCTCAAATAGGTCTTGCAGGTTTGATCGCACCTCTTGACCGCCACCGCCACTACAAGCAGCTAATGCGACGGAAAGAAAAACTGAACCTAATGCGCGAAGCTTCATCATAGACCTCAGAACGTCAAGTTAATGGAGGCGTTCAAGACATGCACATTGCCGCCTGAGGTAACGCCTTCGCAGAGCACTTTGTCTTCTTTGCCAGGTATGGGGTTTTCTGGGCAACCATTTTTTCCGCCATTGCCGCCGCCAGAAGTTTGATTATCTGCACCCTGTGTCGTGGCCAACAAGAAATCGCGGTCTCTCACAACGTGGTACTGATAGCCAAAATCGAGTCGCACTGGCTGTGATAGAAACAAGGCTTGCTCAATCAAATAGGAAAAACCAAGACCAAAGACCAACCGATCGTTATCAACGTAGTTCACATCTAAAGATGATGTGCTATCTAGTGGGGATTGCTCATAGCTAACGCCGCCAGTGAAGCTAAATACATCATTCATGCGCAACTCAAAGCCTGCGCGCGGAATGAAAATGTCCTTAAACTTTAAGTTAGCTTGGTCTTTAACGGTATCTTGTCTTAATGCATCGTTAAGGCCAGACCAAAGCTGGTACTCACCAGATGCAGCTAAGCGAATTTTATAAAAGTTGTATTGAATGCCGGCAGAAAAAGTTTCGGGCTGATAGCTATCAATCGTGCTAAGCAGCAGAGGCAAGGCAACTGCGTTGGTTGCAAGGGCCTTAGCATCCACCGTGGTTTTAAAAAATGACTCATAGCGATAGCCTACTGCTGTCTCCAAGCCGTTCAACACGCAGTATTTATCTTCTGGGCAAACTAACTGCCCCCAATTTATATTGGCACTTAAAATTGGCTGAATTGAGGGCTTGGCACTGACAGTCACAGACTCTTGATTAGTTGTGCCTGCAAGATTGGCTTGTGTCCCTAGCTGAGCATCTGCAGCAAGCGTAATACGGCTAGCCGCACCCACATCAATACCCGGAATAACATTTAAGCCAGCACCCACGCTAAGAAATAAAGATTGCTGACCATAACGTAGTGACTGAGGTAAAGCTTGCGAGCTGGAATTAAATGACAACAAATTATAACCGCTGCGCTCAGCACCTAACATAAAGCCTAAAACCATTGCTCGGTCACCTTTGAGCATTGTACTTAAGTCAGTTTTGAAGCCCAACATGACGTTGTAATTCGAATCATTTTCAATGACATCGCCACCTAAAATAATTTTATCTGGCTTACCCCAACCCTTCGCCGTTAACTCTTGGTCTGTAAAAATAAAGCCGGCTGTCATTGCACCCTTCCGGTCGCGAGCTAAATACGCGGGGTTGTAATACACCGCCGATGGCTGGTTGCTAAACATCGATAGCGCTTGAGCGGAGGCGGTGTCGGTTGGCGTTAAGCCGAAGTTAGTGGCAACTGTACCCATTGAAGCCATCGCTGAGATGGGTAGCGCGGCGAAAAGAGCTAGAGCAACACGAGAGGCAGGCGAAGTCATGGAAGGCTTCCTTGTTATATTTTTTATTTGTGACTAAAGAGTCGTAGACCGACACTCTAGCGAAGTTGGCACATATTAAGCTAGCGCGGACGTGTTATCAATTTGTTACTGAATCGGGGTATGCGCACTACATTAGGACATAAAAAAGGCGCTAAATGCGCCTTTTTCACTACTCTTAATCTTAACGGGCGACCATCGCCACCTGTGTTTGAGCAGCTAACTCAATGATGGGCTGAGGATACATGCCTATCAGGAACACTAGGCCAGCCATCAATAGCACCATCAAACCACCGACGCGAAAGCCCCAGTTGTTGGCAGCAACCATGCGGCGCGAGCCAGGGGCAGGCATGAACAGTGTAATGACCACGCGTAAATAGTAGTACAGACCGATGGCACTACCGACGACCAGTGCGCCGACTAGCCACCATAAACCGGCATCGATGCCGAGCGCGGCTACGTAAAACTTACCAATGAAGCCGGCCGTGAGCGGGATGCCTGCCAGCGACAGCATCATCACGGTGAGTACGGCGGTCAAATACGGATGGCGCCAGAATAAGCCGCGGTAATCGTAGAGCTCATCGGCATCTTGCTGCTTGTATGGGCTAGATGTCAGCGTAACGACGCCAAATGCGCCGATAGTGGTGACAACATAGGCCATTAGGTAGACGGCTGATGCTTCAAGCGCGAGCTGGCCACCGGCGACCACGACAACCATCAGATAGCCTAGTTGCGCGATCGATGAGTAGCCTAGCAAGCGCTTGATATTGCTTTGGTTCAGCGCCAATAAGTTACCGATGATCATGGACGCGAAGGCGATGACGGCAAAGATCATGCTCCATACACTGCTATGTGCGGCTGGCGCTTCGATCAGCAAGCGCAATAACACGGCGAAAACAGCGACTTTGCTAACGGTTGCTAAATAAGCAGCGACTGGTGCTGGCGCACCCTGATAGACATCTGGCGTCCATAAGTGGAACGGTGCCAGTGACAGCTTAAACGACAAGGCCGCTAAAATTAGCGCGATGCCGGCATAGGCGTAAGGGCTGAGCATGCCCGCTTTGGCCAAGTCACCACCAATGTCTGCGAGCAACAGCGAGCCCGAATCCGCGTAGAGCAGCGCCATACCAAAGAGCATGAATGCGGTCGCGGCTGCCGACAAAATCATGTACTTGATGCCGGCTTCCAGTGTTTTTTTATTGCGAAAGGTGTAAGCAACCAGGCCATAAACCGGCACTGACAAGAGCTCAAGACCAATAAACAACGCCGTTAAGTGGCGAGCGCTGATCAGCACCAAGGCACCTAGCACCGACAGAGTCAGCAGCAGGTACATCTCTTCTTTATTGTCGTCATAGCCTTCGATATACGCATGCATCAGCGTTGCGCATGCCAGCGTGGCAAACAGCGCGATGGCCATATAGAGGCAGGCGTGAGCATCGATCATCAGCAATGGGGTGACTTGCTGGGGGCCGCCTTGCCAAGCGAAGTAGACCGAAACCAGCGCGGCATTAAGGCCGATCACCGTGATGGTGGCGTTAACGTCATGCTGGCGCTTGATGGCGATCGACAGCATGACTAATACTGCCGTGGCGCCGGTGATCAGGATCGGTAATAGCGCAATGAGTTGTGCAACAGAAATCGTCATGGCGCTTACCAACCTGCAGTGGGCACAGTCGGCAACACTGACTGGCTATAGACGGAATTAAGGAATTGCATGCTCGCCACACTGGTATCGAACACCGGCTGTGGATAGACACCGAGGCCAATCAGCAATACCGCCAGCACCACTAAAATGCTGAGCTCACGCGCTGATAAGTCGGGCAAAGGTACGGCTGACTTTGCGGGGCCATAAAAGGCTTTCTGCATGAATATTAGACCGTAAATGGCGGCCAAAATTAAGCCGCCCGAGGCGAGTACAGCCGCCGCTGGATTGGCCTGGAAGGCGCCGAGCAAAACCATGATCTCGCCGACAAAGTTACCGAGGCCGGGCAAGCCAAGCGAAGCTGCGGTAAAAATCAGCGCAATCGGTGGTAAATAGCGCAGTCGCGACCAGAGCCCACCCATTTCGCGAATATCACGGGTATGAAGGCGCTCATAAATCTCACCGCAGAGGATGAATAAGGCACCAGCCGAAAGGCCATGCGCAAGCATTTGTACAACTACGCCTTGCAGCGCGACCATATTGCCCGAGTAGATACCAACCAAGACAAAGCCCATATGCGAGACGCTGGTGTAGGCAATCAGGCGCTTGATGTCGGTTTGCGCACAGGCGAGTACGGCACCATAGAAAATGCCGAAGACGCCAAGCCACATGGCAATGGGCGCAAACTCTAGCGAGGCATTGGGAAATAGCGGCACGCCGAATCGCAGCAGACCATAGCCGGCGGTTTTTAGCAGCACACCAGCGAGATCGACAGAGCCAGCCGTTGGCGCTTGCGCGTGAGCATCAGGCAACCAGGAGTGGAATGGCACAACGGGCAGTTTTACGGCGAAGGCGATGAAGAAGCCGAGCATCAAGACCATTTCAACCGCAGGCGCCATAGAGGTGTTCAGCAGATCTTCGTAGTCGAAGGTGAGCACGCCGGTGGTTTGCGCACTAATCAACACCAAGCCGATGATGGCAATGAGCAGCAATAAGCCGCTGGCTTGGGTATAGATGAAGAATTTGGTGGCGGCGCTGATACGGCTGCGGCCTGTAGCTCCTTTATGACCCCAAAGGGCGATCAGGAAGTACATCGGCACCAACATCATTTCCCAGAAGAAGAAGAACAGGAACAAGTCGACAGTCAAAAATACGCCAGCAACGCCGCCCAAGTTCCACAATAAGTTTAGGTGGAAAAAGCCGACATGCTTATCGATTTCTTTCCATGAGCAAACCACTGCCATCATGCCAAGTAAGCCGGTCAGCAGCAGCATAATCAGCGACAAGCCATCGAGCGCTAGATGGAAGCTGATGCCGAAGCGTGGAATCCAGTCGCGCTGAAACTCCAGCTGCCATTGTGGCGTATTGCCGATGGCCTCTATTACAGCACCACCGCTATAGCCGCCTTGCAGCCAGAGTAAGCAGGTGATGATAAAGAAGCTGAGCATGGTGAAAAGCGCAATCCAGCGCGGCAGCGCGGCGCTAATGCGTTCAGTTTGCCAAGCTAACAGACCGCCAATAAAAGGAATCAGCAGCAGCCACGGTAAAATTTCGGGAGCAAATACAGTCATGGCTTATACCAACAACATCACGGATAAAATGGCGAGGGCACCGAGAGCAAACGATGCGGCATACCAGCGAATTTGGCCGTTTTCAGTGCGGCTGAGCACGCGATTGCCGGCTTGGCTGAGCCAAGGAGCTGCATTCATGCCGGCATCTACTGGGTCATTTTTCAGCCAACGCACCAAGGTCATAAAGGGGCGAACAAAGACGCGGTCATAGAGCCAATCGAAGCCCCAAGCGCTAAACCAGAGTGGCGTTAGGAAGCGGCCAATGGCGCTTTCGCTGATGGCTTTCACCCAACGGCGATCGCCGTGATAGAGCACAGCGGCGAGCAAAATGCCGAAGACGGCAATGCTGCCGGAGACCCATTCGAGGTGATGACGTCCTGCCTCGGCAATATCCACTGCCATCAAGGCAGAAGGCATGGCTGGCAAGACATCGCCCAATGGCTGCACGACTAGCGCGCCAACAGCGGTCGATAACACCAATAACACGGCCAATGGCAGCCAGTACGACACGCCCTTAATCGGTTCAGCGTGACCAACCTCCTCGCCATGGAAGGCAACGAAGATTAGGCGGAAGGTGTAGATCGAGGTTAGGAAGGCACCAAGCAAGCCGGCATTGAGCAGCATATTGTGGCCGCCCGCCCAGACTTCAAACAGGATTTCATCCTTTGAATAGAAGCCTGAAGTCACCAGCGGCAAGGCGGCAAGTGCGGCACCGCCGACCAAGAAGCAGACATAAACAAAGGGGATTTTGTGGCGCAAACCGCCCATCTTGAAAATGTTTTGCTCGTGATGCGTGGCAATGATCACAGCACCGGCCGAGAGGAATAGCAGTGCTTTGAAGAAGGCATGGATCATCAGGTGGAAGATCGCGGCCGACCAAGCACCGACGCCTAGAGCGAGGAACATATAGCCGATTTGGCTCATGGTGGAATAGGCCAAGATGCGCTTGATATCGGTTTGCACCAAGGCGGCAAAGCCAGCCAACACGAGAGTAACTGCGCCGATGATGCCGACTAGCAGCAAAACATCGGGGGCTAATAAAAACAGCTCATTACAGCGCGCAATCAAATACACACCGGCAGTCACCATGGTGGCGGCGTGGATCAATGCCGACACTGGCGTTGGGCCAGCCATAGCATCGGCCAACCAAGTTTGCAGTGGTAGCTGAGCCGATTTGCCAACCGCGCCGCCTAAAAGCAGTAACGTTGCCCAAATGATCCAGGTGTCGCCATCACCAATGTATTGCGGCGCTAGGCGCATAACTTCTTGAATATTCAGCGTGCCGAGTTCACGGAAAATAATCATCAGGCCGATAGCCATGAGCGTGTCGCCAACACGCGTCACGATAAAGGCTTTGCGTGCGGCTAGGCCGTTTGCAGGGTCTTTGTAATAGAAGCCGATGAGCAAGTACGAAGCCAAGCCCACACCTTCCCAACCCATATAGAGGAAGAGGAAGTTATCGCCGAGCACCAAAAACAACATGCTGGCGATGAATAAGTTCATATAGGAGAAGAAGCGCTCATAGCCATCGTCACCGCGCATATACCACGAGGCGAAGATGTGAATGAGAAAGCCGACGCCGGTGATGACGCCCATCATGGTCAGCGACAAGCCATCGAGGCGCAGAGCGAATGTTGCATCTAGACCATCGACAGCGATCCATGACCACAGCACTTGCGTGTAAGCGCCGCCCTCTGGCGTGTGCTGCAAGAAGTCATAGCCAACATAGGCAGCGGAGGCGGCGGAAATCGCCATGCTGCCAACACCGATTAAGGCGGCTACATTTTCGCTAATTCGGCCACGCGCACAGGCAAGAATCAAAAAACCCAGCAGTGGCGCCAGGAAGGTGAGGAATAAAGCGTTCATCCGCGCATCTCGCTGGCTGAGTCGATGTCGAGGGTTTTAAAGCGGCGATTTAATTGCAGCACGATGGCCAAGGCAATCGCGGCCTCAGCGGCGGCGAGCGATATGATCATGATGAACATGATTTGGCCATCGGGCTGAACCCAACGTGCGCCGGCTACGACAAATGCTAGTGCGGCGGCATTCATCATTACTTCCAATGACATCAGCATGAAGAGGATGTTGCGGCGAACCAGCAAGCCCACCACACCTAAGCAAAACAGCACGGCGGCTAATGCCAAACCATGCTCCATGGGCACTCCAGACATCACGAGGCATCCTCCGAGCGACCAAGGTGATAAGCCGCCACCAATGCCGCCAATAGCAAAAACGACGCTAGCTCAACCGCCAGCAAGTAAGGGCCAAACAAGCTGATGCCGACTTCGCGGGCATCGACCACGGTGTACGGAATCTCATGTGTGCCCATGCCGGTCAGCGCCCAGAGCAATACGGCAAATAAAGCCAAGGCCAAAATCGCCGGCAAAATCCACACTTTCGGCTTCAGCCAAGCACGCTCTTGCGCCACTGTGGCATCGCCGAGGTTGAGCATCATCACCACAAACACAAACAGCACCATGATGGCGCCGGCGTAGACAATGACTTCCAACATGCCGGCAAACGGTGCGCCCAAGGTGAAGAAAATCACCGCCACAGCCAGCAGCGAGACGATGAGATTGAGCAACGCATGCACTGGGTTTGCGTTACTGATCACGCGCACCGTGGCCAAAATCGCCACTACTGCTGCCACATAAAAAATTATATCCACGCTAGATTCTCTCTCGTTGGTGGCGCTAGTGCCGTTTAAGGCATCAAGCCTTTGACGCTAATTGGCGCGGCTTCGTTTTGCGCATCGCCTTTGGGTTTGCCAGCAATGGCCATGCCCGCAACACGGTAAAAGTTGTAGTCCGGGTTTTTGCCAGGGCCTGAAATCAATAGGTTTTCTTTCTCATAGACCAAGTCTTGACGATTGAATTCAGCCAATTCGAAGTCTGGTGTGAGCTGGATCGCCGTGGTTGGGCAGGCTTCTTCGCACATACCGCAGAAAATACAGCGCGAGAAGTTGATGCGGAAAAACTCGGGATACCAACGGCCGTCTTCGGTTTCAGCTTTTTGTAGCGAGATGCAGCCAACGGGGCAGGCGACAGCGCACAAGTTACAGGCCACGCAGCGTTCTTCACCATCGGGATCGCGGGTCAATACGATGCGGCCACGGTAGCGCGGCGGCACATAAATGGGCACTTCCGGATACATCAAGGTGTCGCGCTTGCGGAAAGCGTGCATAAACACCATAACGATGCTGCGCAGCTGCGTGTAGATGCCGGCCAAAATACCTTTAAGCGTCATGATCGAGACCTCACTGCGGCGTATTGAGCAGGATGACCGCAGCGGTCACCAGCAAGTTAATTAGCGTCAACGGCAAGCACACCAGCCAGCCGAATGTCATCACGCGGTCATAACGTGGGCGCATTAAGGCACCGCGAATGAGCACAAAGAACATGATGAAGAAGCCGGTTTTCGCGGCGAACCAGAAGAATGGTGGGATGCCGTCGAGATAGGGAATTGGCAATGGCATCCAGCCACCCAAGAATAGGGTTGCCAACAGCGCCGACACGACGACAACGCCGACGTATTCGCCGACAAAGAACATGCCCCATTTCAGGCCAGAATACTCGACGTGATAGCCATCGGCGAGCTCTTGCTCAGCTTCAGGTTGGTCGAAGGGGTGGCGGTGGGTAACGGCAATGCCGGCGACCAAGAAGGTACAGAAGCCGAAGAATTGCGGCACGATGTACCACATGCCTTCTTGCGCCAAGACGATATCGCGCAGGCTGAAGGAGCCGGCTTGTGCGACTACGCCCATCAAGGCGATGCCCATAAACACTTCATAGGACAAGGTTTGCGCCGAAGCTCGCATGGCGCCCAGCAAGGCGTATTTGTTATTACTGGCCCAGCCGGCAAAGAGCACGGCATAGACTGCAAGGCCAGCCATCGCTAAGAAAAACAGCAAGCCGACATTCATGTCGATCACCACCCAGTCGGGCGTGATTGGTATTACAGCCATGACCATAAGCAAAGACGACAGCGCGATTGCTGGGGCTAGCCAGAAGATCAATTTATCGGCAAATGGTGGCGTCCAATCTTCCTTGAAAAACATCTTCAGCATGTCGGCAGCGAGTTGCAGCAAGCCGAATGGGCCAACGCGGTTGGGGCCATGACGATCTTGCCATAGCGCCAATAAGCGCCGCTCAACGAAACTCAAAAATGCCCCCGACAACACCACGGCAAGCAGAATGACCACCGCTTTCGCCATTTGCGTGGCGATAATAATGAGGTCAGGAGTTAGCCAGTCCGTATTCATTAGGCTTGACCTCCAACAGAGCTCGTCGCCCAGCTCGCCTGTGATGCCACTGCGCATTCGCCATAGCCTTGCGGCAGGCTAACCACGCCATCGGCGAGGCTTTCGCTGATCTGCACAGGCAGGGTTAAAGCCTCACCATCGATGCTCAATGCCAGTGTGTCGCCAGCGTTAAGTTGCAAGCTAGCGGCGGTGGCTGATGACAAGGCGGCGAAGGCTTCGGCAATGCGTGGTGCCACGACAGCGGCGCGAGCGCTAAGCTCATCGCTACCGAATAAATGGTGGCGAGCAACGATGCGCAGCTGGCCATCGATAGCGCTAAAGGCAGCAGGAATGTCGGTGAAATAGGCTGTGTCGTGATCACCGCTGAATAAGCGCGTGCCTTCGTCGCCACCGCGTAAATGACCACCGACTTCGTCTTGGAATTTGCTCCACGCTTGCGGCGAGTTCCAGCCTGGCGCGGCAGCAAATGGCACTAATCGCGAGTTTTCATTGGGGCCGCTATAGCCTTCCATAGAAAATGCCAAGGCAGTGTCGATGTCTTGCGAGGCACGCGGCTCATGCACGGAAATATTTGCGCGCATGGCGGTACGGCCAGAGTAACGACGTGGTTCACGGGCAATTTTCAGGCCTTTGATGCGGAAGTCGGCGGCTGGGCCGGCATCCACAATCGCCGCCAATGCTGGATGATGTGCGGCTGTAGCGCCGGTAGCTTCATCGAGCTGAGTCCAGCGTACTTCTTGACCAATGAGCGTGCTGCGCAGGGCATGCAGCCAACGCCATGACTCTTTCACTAGCACGCCATCGTCGTAATAAGATGGGTCGAAAACTTGGAAGAAGCGCTGAGCGCGGCCTTCTTGGTTGACCACAGTGCCATCGCCTTCAACAAAGCTGGCCGTCGATAACACCCAGTCAGCCGCGGCCACTGTGGCATTGTGCTGATGATCAATGGCAACAACGGTGGCTTTCGCCAATGCCGCATCAACACGAGCAGCGCTTGCGCGCAGATGCAGATCATTTTCCAGGACGATTACCGCATCGGCATCGCCGCTATTTAAGGCGT
>JAGPVX010000072.1 GCA_018066805.1 Paraperlucidibaca sp.
TTGGCTCTACACCGTGCTGCTCACGCTGACTTTCCCGTTTGTGTTCTTGCGGCTATGGCTGCGCGGACGCACGTCGCCTGCGTATCGCCTGCGTTGGCGTGAGCGCTTGGGGCGTGCGCCGAGCGATGCTCCCTCGCTCACGCGCCCGATTTGGCTGCATGCAGTTTCGCTTGGTGAAACATTAGCTGCGCGACCGTTGGTCGAGGCCATTCGCGAGCATTATCCCGATGTGCCACTACTGATCACGACCATGACGCCGACTGGCTCGGCGCAAGTGCGTGCGCTTTGGGGCGATGACAATGCTGACTTTGCCCATGTCTATGCGCCGTATGATTTCCCGTGGGCCGTGCGGCGCTTTCTCGCGCACTGGCAGCCGCGCGCATTAGTGATTATGGAAACTGAGCTGTGGCCAAATACTTTGGTGGCGGCACGGGCTCGTGGCATTCCGGTGATGCTCGCCAATGCTCGGCTCTCGGAGCGCTCAGCACGTGGCTATGAGCGTGCGGGCCTTCTTGGTGCTGAATTGATGCGCCAACTCACGGTGGTGGCTGCGCAAGATGAGGCTACGGCTGAGCGCTTTTGCTTGCTGGGGGTGCCATCGAATCAAGTTGTGCGCACAGGCAGCGTGAAGTTCGATCTCGCGGTGCCTGTGCATTTGCACGATGACGCTGCGCGCTGGCGCGTGGCGTGGTCATTGCTTCAGCGGTCGGTGTGGGTCGCAGCAAGTACGCATGCGGGTGAAGATGAGATTGTGCTGGCAGCGCATCGTGCAATTTTGCAGACACATCCCGAGGCGCTGCTGATTTTGGTGCCCCGCCATCCAGAGCGCTTCGATGCCGTCGCTAAGCTCATTAGCAGCGAAGGCTTGCAGGCTGTTAGGCGCTCATCGCATGAGCTAGTCGGCGCCAACACGCAGGTATTGCTGGCCGATAGCATGGGTGAGTTATTGCTCTGGCTGGCCATGGCGAAAGTGGCCTTTGTTGGCGGCTCGCTGCTTGCGCCAGGCGGCGGACATAATGCGCTGGAGCCATTGGCTGTGGGCGTGTCGACGCTGACCGGCCCGCATTACACCAACTTCCAAAGCATCAACGACACGCTCATCGCGGCCGGCGCTTTGACTGTCGTGAGCAGCGCGGCGGAGCTAGCGCAGGCAGTTTTAGCGCGCTTCGATGATCCTGAGTTACTGCAGAGGCAGCGTGCTGCAGGTGCGGCCGTCATGGCGGCAAATCAGGGCGCAGTGGGGCGACAGCTGGAGTTGCTAGCGCCTTGGTTGGGTGAGGGCGCGTGAACCTCATCACTTTTACATCGGAAGATTTAATCGCACCTGACACGCTGGTGTTGCGCGATCGCCGCTTACAGCATTTGCTCACCGTAAATCGCCCTGAAATTGGCTCGCTTTTAAAAGTCGGTGAACTAGGTGGCATGATCGGTCAAGGTGATGTCATCGCGCTTTCGCCTGAGCAGGCGACACTGCGCATTCGTCTCGATACACCGCCTCCGCCAAAACGCGAAATGGCTTTAGTGCTGGCGTTGCCGCGACCGAAAATGCTCAAGCGCATCTTACAAATGGTGGTGACGTTGGGCGTGACTGAGCTGGTTTTAATCAACAGTTTTCGTGTGGAAAAAAGCTTTTGGCAAAGCCCGTGGCTCAGCGAGGCGGCTATTGCTGAGCAGCTGCGTTTGGGACTGGAGCAAGCTGGCGATACAGTCGCGCCGCGAGTGACATTAGCGCCGCGCTTTAAACCTTTTGTCGAAGATGATTTGCCTACGTTAATGCAGGGGCGCCAAGGCTGGGTCGCGCATCCGGCTAAGCAAGCTAATGGGCCGCAAGAGGGCAGTGCAGAGACGAGGCGCTTATCCCCCAGTACTAAGCCCACGCTCTTAGCCATTGGCCCAGAGGGTGGGTTTATCGTTTATGAAATAGAAAAACTGCAGGCCGCAGGCCTAGTCTGCTGCGATCTCGGCCCACGTATTTTGCGCGTAGAGACAGCGGTCGCAGTGGCACTAGGGCAGCTATTGCCTTAGCGGCGATCACGCCATAAGCATCCGACCATTACGCTTATTTTGCCGCTAACCAGCCGTTCACCGTCGCAACTGTCGCTTCATCTAGCTGCCCGGCCAGCGCCTTCAATCGCAGGCTATTCATCACATAATCGTAGCGCGCGTTAGCGTAGTCACGGCTAGCGGAATAAACGCGGGTTTCAGCTTGCAACAACTCGACGATATTGCGCGAGCCTACTGAGTAGCCGGCCTGTGCTGCTTCACGCGCGAGCTCCGCTGAGCGCAAGGCGCGCTGGCGTGCGGCAAGGCGTTGGCTATCGGTTTTAACCGTCATAAATGCGGTGCGCGTAGCGGTCACGATTTGATGTTCTTGCGCCATCGCCGCTGCGCGAGCGGCATCGGCTTGATAACCAGCTTGCTTGACCAGCGCCAGTGTGCGACCGCCGGCAAATAGCTCCCAGCGCGCCTCTACGCCGATAGCACTTTGGCGGCCAGCATTAAAGTTGATCGGCGAGTTTGGGTTGGGTGGTGTGATATCTGAATTGCGAATATCGCCGGTGCTGGCATAGGCATCAATGGATGGTAGGAAGCCTGCCCGTTGCGCTTCTTTAGCTTTCGCTGCGGCCGTTGCGGCGAAGCGTGCGGCAATTAAGCCAGGGTTGTTTTGCTTCGCGAGTTCGGCCCATGCTTTGGAGTCATTCGGCACTGGGTTTGGGGTCGGGATGCTTTCTGGTAAAGGTGATAAATCATCGACTTCGGTGGCTAAAGCGGCGTTTAGCGTTTCCTTGGCATGAGTTAGGCCTATTTCAGCGCTCAAGCGCTCGGCAGTCGCGGTGTCACGCTGAGCATCGGCCTCTACAACATCGGCGCGAGCGATCACGCCGACTTTAAATTGTGCCTGAGCTTTATCGCGCTGGCTGCTCAATGCATTTTCTTGTGCCTGCGCGAACGCCAGTGTGTCTTGCGCACGCAGTACATCAAAATAAGCACTGGCAACACCTAAAAATAATTCTTGGGTGCGGCTATCGGCCTCGGCTTCCTGCTGCGAACGCTGTGCACTAATGGCCTTGTACTGATGCCAAGCATCCCAATGAAAAATTGGCTGAGTTAGGCGTGCGCCCCAGGTGGTTTGCTTGTAGTCGAGCTTGCCAAGGGCGGCTGACTGGCTATTGATGTTGATTTTGTTATAGCTGGCTTCTGCACCTAAGTGCGGCAATAGCGCTGAGCGCGCAATAATCGTGGATTGGCCTGCAGCGAGGCGTTGTGCACGTACTGCCGCTAAATTGGGATCATTG
>JAGPVX010000080.1 GCA_018066805.1 Paraperlucidibaca sp.
ATTGCCAAACGTATGCGTTGGGGCAGTAGCCGTGTCGAATTTGTTCGCCCCATGCATTGGCTGGTGTTGCTTTACGGCGATGCCGTGGTGCCAGCCTCTGTGCTCGGCCTCGATAGTGGCCGCACTAGCTTTGGCCATCGCTTTCACCACCCAGCAGCTGTAGAGCTTGCACATGCCGATGATTACGTTGAAGCCATGCGCTCAGCGCACGTGCTTGCTGACTTCTCTGAGCGCCGCACGCAGATTCAGGGCGTAGTTAACGACCTTGCGACGCAAGCCGGTGGCCGCGCGTTAATGCCCGATGCTCTGCTTGACGAAGTCACCGCCTTGGTGGAATGGCCAGTGCCATTGGTTTGCAGCTTTGAAGAACGCTTTTTGAGCGTGCCGCAGGAAGCGCTAATTTCCACCATGCAGGACAACCAGAAATACTTCTGCTTAGTCGATGCCAATGATCAGCTCATGGCGCGTTTCATCACCGTGGCCAATATCGACTCTACGGATCCAGAAAAGATCATTTCTGGTAATGAGAAAGTGGTGCGCCCACGCTTAACCGATGCCGAGTTCTTTTTCAGCCAAGATAAAAAGGTCACGCTTGCCGAGCGCAATGAACGCCTCAAGCAAGTCGTGTTTCAAGCGCAGCTCGGCACAGTTTTCGCCAAAGCCGAGCGCGTATCGACATTGGCCGGGCATATCGCAGGGCTCATAGGTAGTGATGTCGCCTCTGCTGAACTCGCCGGCAAGCTCTGCAAGTCCGATTTAGCTAGCGAAATGGTCAGCGAATTCCCAGAGCTGCAAGGCATCGCGGGCTACCATTACGCGCGCCATGAAGGCCTTGCCAATGATGTTGCGCTGGCACTCAACGAGCAGTATTTGCCACGCTTCTCTGGCGATACCTTGCCAACGACGGCTACCGGCGCTGCAGTGTCATTGGCCGACAAGCTCGACACATTGACTGGCTTATTTGGCATCGGCCAACCACCGACCGGCTCGAAAGACCCATTTGCATTGCGCCGTGCGGCGTTAGGTGTTCTACGCATATTGATTGCAGGTGACTACCGCATTGATTTACGCGAACTAGTCGCCACAGCCGTCGCTCAACACGGCTCGGCGGTTACTCAAGCCAACGCCGCCGAAGATGTCTTTAGCTTTCTGCTAGGGCGTTATCGCGCCATGTTTGAAGAGCAGGGCATCAGCGCCGAAGTCATTGCCGCTGTGCAAGCTTGCCAACCTACTGTAGCGGGCGATGTTGCTCGCCGCGTGCAGGCAGTGGCAGCGTTTAGTGGCCTGCCTGAGGCCACCGCCTTGGCTGCGGCTAACAAGCGCGTGGCCAACATCTTAGCTAAAGAACCTTCGGTTTCTGGCTCAGTTGATAGTGCACTTTTACAAGAGCCTGCCGAACAAGACTTGGCAGCCCAACTCGATGCCTTACAGGCACGCCTGGCACCGCTTTATGCCTCCGGCGATTATGGCCAAGCATTAAGCCTGCTCGCGACCTTGCGTGAACCAGTGGATGCCTTCTTCGATAATGTCATGGTCAATGCCGACGATGCCGCTATCCGCCTAAACCGTTTACGCCTGCTCAACCAACTGCGCGCGCTGTTCTTACGCGTGGCCGACATCTCGCTGCTAAGCTAAAAACCTGGGCAGCTATCGTCGCAATAGATTATAGCTGCCCAAATTGGCTCTGGCCGATTGTCCGATATGCCGGACGCTCAGCTTAAAACTGCCAATGACCCAAGCTCGCTTTATGCGTATAAGTTAGTGGTGTTCAACTAACTTGAGTGATTACGCCATGCCAGCTTACAAGGCCCCTCTGCGCGATATGCGCTTCCTCATGAACGAAGTCTTTGATTACCCAAAGCACTACGCAAATTTACCCGGCGGTGAAGACGCGACGCCTGATATGGTCGACGCGATCTTGGATGAGTGTGCGAAGTATTGCGAAGAAGTACTCGCGCCAATCAACCAATCCGGCGACGAAGAAGGCTGCCATTTTGCCGATGGCGAAGTCACTACGCCGAAAGGCTTCAAAGAAGCTTACAACCAGTATGTTGCAGGCGGCTGGCAAGGCCTGAACTATCCAGCTGAATTTGGCGGCCAAGGCCTGCCTATGTCCATGGGCTTGTTAAAAGCCGAAATGATGGGCACAGCAAACTGGTCGTTCACCATGTATCCGGGCCTATCGTTAGGCTGCATGAACACAATCATGCTGCACGGCGATGAGCAACAAAAAGCCACTTTCATGCCAGCATTGGTCGAAGGCCGTTGGTTGGGCACCATGTGCTTAACTGAGCCACAATGCGGCACCGACTTGGGTCAAGTAAAAACCAAGGCTGAGCTTCAGGCCGATGGTAGCTATAAGCTCTCCGGCACGAAGATTTTCATCTCTGCTGGTGATCACGATCTATGTGAAAACATCATTCACATCGTGCTGGCTCGCCTTCCAGACGCGCCTCCTGGCACGCGTGGCATTTCCTTGTTCATCGTGCCTAAGTTCAATGTCGATGTTGAAGGCAATATGGGCGAGCGCAACCCCGTTACTGTTGGCTCCATCGAGCACAAAATGGGCATCCGCGCTTCGGCCACCTGCGTACTGAACTTCGATGGTGCAACTGGCTATTTGATTGGCCCGCCCAACAAAGGCCTTGAGTGCATGTTCACCTTCATGAACACCGCGCGTATCGGCACTGCCGTACAGGGCATTGCTCACGCTGAGCAATCATTCCAAGGCGCATTGCCATATGCCAAAGATCGCCGCTCGATGCGTGCGCTCACCGGCAAAAAAGAACCGGATCAAGTCGCCGACTCGCTGATTCATCACGCCGATGTCCGCCGCATGCTGCTGACACAAAAAGCCGTTGCTGAAGGCGGCCGCGCGATGATTTATTTTGCCGCTCAGCTTGCTGACAATATGGCTGTGGGTATCACCAACGGTGATAAAGAGCTCTATGACTTCTGGGACGACAAACTTGGCTTCTACACGCCAATTCTGAAAGGTGTATTGACTGAGCTAGGCCTTGAAGCTGCCAACCTCGGCATGCAAGTGTTTGGTGGCCACGGCTACATCAAAGAGCACGGCATGGAACAGTACGCCCGCGACGCGCGCATCTCCACGCTGTATGAAGGCACCACCGGCATCCAAGCGCTGGATCTATTGGGCCGTAAGGTTCTGATTGGTTCACGCGGCAAAGTGGTTCGCGAGTTCACTGGCGATATCGCCAAGTTCTGCCGCGCCAACGTGGCAAACAGCTCAATGCGTCCATTCGTTTGGGAACTAACGAAGATCGCCACGCAGTGGAACTACCTGACAGTGCGCATCATGCTGCAAGCTCGTAAAGATCGCGACATGGTTGGTACTGCATCAAATGATTTCTTGATGTACTCAGGTTACGCCATGCTGGCTTACTTCTGGGCGAAAATGGCCGCAGTGGCTTTCGATAAACTAGAAAATGGTGGCGCTGAAGAGCCAGCATTCTATGAAGCGAAAATCCAAACCGCTGAGTTCTATTTCGACCGTATTTTGCCACGCACCAAAAGCCATGCCGAAGGCATGCTTAAGCCAACATCTTCAATCATGAAGATGAAGGCTGAGCACTTTAACTTTAACTAAGTTACTGAGCGTTTGAGCAGAAGGGGCTATGCCATAAGGTATAGCCCCTTTTTTGTTTTATGGCCTAGCAAATCCAACTTGCAGTGCTAGCATGAGGCCTAGAGGAGAGCCTTCATGACGGTTACTAGCACCTACACATTAACGCGCACTTTGTTGTTCATCGGCCTGGCCGCTTTAGGCTATCTAAGCTATTCCGTGCTCAGCCCGTTTTTTATTCCAATGGCATGGGCAGCTATTCTAGTATTTGTCACATGGCCTGTTTATCGGCGAATTTATAATCTCGTTGGCCAACGGCAAAACATTGCCGCTGGCATCATGACCTTATTGCTAACCTTGCTGCTTATCGGCCCATTGGCGTGGCTGGTTCTTCTGCTGCAAACTGAAATTCGTAATATTTACGCCCATATCGGAGAGCTGCTATCTCAAAGTCAGCTGCCTGTTTCACCATGGCTGGCCGATTTTGCCCCTTGGCTTTATGACGAGCTGCAACGCTGGTGGACGCAGACTCATGCCGACCCTCAAGCCGCCAAAGATAGTATTCGTAGCATCGCCAGCCTCGGCATTCCGCAAGCCAAGCTGCTTGCAGGTGGCATTAGTCGAAACCTAATCAAACTGGCTATCACCGTGTTTACCGCTTTCTTCTTTTATCGCGATGGCCTTGCGCTAATGCATCAAACTCGAAAGGCGTTGGCACTTATTACGCCCGGGCATGGCGAGCGTTATATGAAGGCGGCCGGGGACATGACCCGCGCCGTCGTCTTTGGCATCGTTCTGACCGCGGTAGCACAGGCCACACTGGCCGGTGCAGGCTATGCCGTGGCTGGGGCACCAAACCCAATATTTCTCGCCGTAGTGACCTTTTTAATCGCGCTGATACCCTTCGGCACACCATTCGCTTGGGGTGCTGTATCGCTTTGGCTTTTAGCTAGCGGCGACACATTCAGCGCTGTAGGTCTCGCCATTTGGGGCGGGCTTGTTGTTAGCTCAGTCGACAATATCATTCGACCATTGGTCATCTCCACGGCAACCAAAGTGTCGTTCTTGCTGATTATGTTTGGCGTGCTTGGCGGGCTTACTGCATTCGGAATGATTGGCCTATTTTTAGGCCCCGTCATATTGGCTGTGATGTTAGCTATTTGGAAGGAGTGGCTTGAACAGCCAACAAGTGAAGAGTCGAATAGCCAGCTATAGCGCCATCGTGTCAAAAACCGCTTGCCGATGCTTGAGCCGCTTGATCAAGGCAAAATCGGCAGCGGCCTCTGGATAGTGCAGGGCGGTCATCGCTAACCACTGCTTATATCTTCCGACCATCCGCACATCCTGACCATTCATTTCTGCTAAAAACTTAAGCTGAGCCTGTCTTACGGCAGCCCAGCTTAGTGACTCGCGACCACTTATTATTTCCTCAACCAAGCCAGGCTGACTAACAGCGGCTCTGCCTATCATTAGCGTATTGCAGCCGGTTATTTGCTGGCACATCTCAGCAGCAACCTTGCTGTGCACATCACCATTGGCAATGATGGTCATACCATTAGCATAGCGACGAGCATCGGCAATAGCGTGCCAGTCCACTGGTGGCCGATAGCCTTGCGCTTTAGTTCTGCCATGAATGGTTAGCCAAGAGCTTCCTGCTTGAGCAATTGCGGCGACATTTTCAGCCATCTCGCTAGCATCATCAGTACCCAATCGAATCTTGGCGCTGACTGGGACTTCTGACGGCACAGCATTGCGTACAGCCAACACAATTCTATGAATTAACTCTGGCTCTTTTAACAAAGCGGCTCCGCCGCGATGCCTATTTACGGTCTTCGCGGGGCAGCCAAAATTGATATCAATTGCTAGTGCGCCTAGAGATGCCGCTTTAGCAGCGTTTTCGGCCATCAGTGTTGGATCACTGCCTAGGAGCTGTAAATGCACTGGGGTGCCATTTGCAGTTTTGCTTGCCGTTTCCAACTCTGGCATATGCCTTAGGAAAACACTGGAGGGGAGTAGTTGCTGGGTTATTCGTAAAAATTCGGTAACGCACCACGCATAGGGGCTGAGCTCTGTAAGTGTTCGGCGCATATCGAAATCGGTTAAACCCTCCATCGGCGCCAAAACCAACTTTACCTGTTCCACGTGAAACACCCCGATGGCCTTTTGGCGCTTTATGAGAACTCATTGCGCCAAAAGGCTTTGGCCTCTTATACGTCGAGGTTGGTTACTAGTAGTGCGTTGGTTTCGATAAACGCACGGCGTGGTTCAACGTTATCGCCCATGAGCGTTGTAAACATTTGATCCGCACCAATTGCATCCTCAATTTTCACCTGCAACATGCGGCGAGACTCAGGGTCCATCGTTGTTTCCCAAAGCTGGTCTGGGTTCATTTCGCCCAAGCCTTTATAACGCTGCACGCCAAGACCGCGCTTAGACTCCTGCATAAGCCATTGGTAGACCTGCTTAAATGACTCAGCAGCGACCTCACGCTCACCACGACGCACCAGGGCGCCAGGAACCATAAGGCCATCAAGCGCATCGGCAAGTGTCGAAATTTGGCGATACTCAGGAGACGAGAAGAATTCTGTGCCTAAGCGATAGGTGTATGGGACGCCGTGGGCTATTAAGTCGATTTGCACAAAATAGTTTTGTGTTTCGTTATCAAACACTGCTTCAACTAAGTAACGTTGGCTAGGGTCTGCGGCGTCATTAACTGCCTTCTGTAGCTTTTCAGACCACTCAACAACAATAGCTTGATCAGATAACTTGTCTGACGCCAAAGTGCCTAAAGTTAAAAACTGCTCCAGCATAACTTCGGGATAACGACGGCTTAAGCGCTTTAGCAAATTAATGAAATTACGGTAGCCGTTAATCAGGCTCTCAAGAGCCAGGCCAGAAATTGCCGGTGAGTTTTCAGAAATCCGAAGCTCAGCGCCATCTAGCGCAATAGATGTTTGGTACTTCTCCATCGCATCATCATCTTTCAGATACTGCTCTTGCTTACCTTTTTTGACTTTATACAGCGGCGGCTGAGCAATATAGATGTAGCCACGCTCGATAAGCTCAGGCATTTGCCTAAAGAAGAAGGTCAGGAGCAATGTACGAATATGCGAACCGTCGACATCCGCGTCGGTCATGATGATGATTTTGTGATAACGAAGCTTGTCTGGATTGTACTCATCACGGCCAATACCGCAGCCCAGCGCAGTGATCAAAGTGCCGACCTCGGCCGATGACAACATCTTATCAAAACGAGCTTTTTCTACGTTTAAGATCTTACCCTTCAATGGAAGAATAGCCTGCATTTTACGGTTACGGCCTTGCTTGGCAGATCCACCAGCCGAGTCGCCTTCCACTAAATATAATTCAGACAGGGCAGGGTCTTTCTCTTGGCAGTCTGCCAACTTACCAGGCAAGCCTGCGATATCCAGCGCCCCTTTACGGCGCGTCATCTCGCGCGCCTTTCTCGCCGCTTCACGAGCACGAGCTGCGTCCAAAATCTTACCGACAATGATTTTGCCCGCTGAGGGGTGCTCGAGTAAGTACTCTTCGAATTTTTCACTCATGATGCTAGAAACAACGTTAGTTACTTCCGACGACACAAGCTTGTCTTTAGTTTGGCTGGAAAACTTAGGATCCGGCACTTTAACTGAGACAATAGCCGTTAGGCCTTCGCGCATATCTTCACCAGCAGTGGTTACTTTATCTTTTTTCAGCAGGCCTTCTTTTTCAACATAGTTGTTCAAGGTTCGTGTTAACGCTGTCCTAAACCCCTGAAGGTGAGTACCGCCATCACGCTGAGGAATATTGTTGGTATAGCAATATACGTTTTCTTGATAGCTATCGTTCCACTGCAAAGCCACCTCAACACCTATGCCGTGCGGGTGCTCATCTTGAGGAACAATGAAGTGAAAGACGTTATTAAGCGGCGTCTTGTTCACGTTTAAATAGTTAACGAATGCCGCCAAGCCACCTTCATATTGAAATAGCTCTTCTTGACCTGTGCGATCGTCTTTTAATGCAATGCGCACGCCTGAGTTAAGAAAAGACAGCTCGCGTAGGCGCTTAGCCAAAATATCGTAATGAAAATCGTAATTCTCTATGAAGATGTCAGTGTCAGGCTGAAAGTGCACCTCTGTGCCGCGGCGCTCAGTTTTGCCTGTGATGCGCATAGGTGATACTTCAACGCCATCCACTAGTTCAATATGGCGATCAATAACCGCGCCGCCGGTGAACTCTAGCGTATGCACTTGGCCATCACGACGAACCGTTAGCCGCAGGTATTTACTCAATGCGTTTACGCAGCTAACACCAACGCCATGCAAGCCGCCCGACACTTTGTAGCTGTTCTGGTTAAACTTACCGCCGGCATGGAGGCCTGTTAGCGCGATTTCTGCCGCACTACGCTTTGGCTCATGCTTGTCATCCATTTTCACATTAGGCGGAATGCCACGGCCGTTATCTGAAACCGTGATGCCATTATCCGAATGAATTGTGACTTGAATTTCGTCGCAATGGCCAGCCAAGGCTTCATCGATAGAGTTATCAACGACCTCAAACACCAAGTGGTGTAGGCCCGTGCCATCGGAGGTGTCGCCGATATACATCCCAGGGCGTTTACGAACAGCCTCCAGACCCTCTAATTGGGTAATACTGGACTCATCATAAACATCACTCATTCTTCTTCTCCGGTGCGAGCCTGCGTTGAGACTGGCGTAATATTGCCCTGCTTCACGTGAAACACTTGCCGTGGCATTTGCCCACAAAAATCATCTAACTGATCAAACTCAATGGTCGTTAACCAAGTTTGCAGATTAATTTCTTCTATCCACTGCATCATTAGTCTGCGCGATGTCTGATCCAGCTCTGAAGCAAGATCATCAAAAAGCAAAACAGGTCGGGCGCCAGCAAGACGTAAACGCTCAACTAAAGACAACTTAATCGCGCATACGCAAAGCTTTAATTGGCCACGAGACAATCGCTCCTCAGCCAAAACACCATCTGCGCGAATTCGAATATCAGCACGATGGTAACCTAACTGTGTAAAGCCCCTCTCAGCGTCTTTTACACGCGCCTCTTTCAGCAATTCCAAAAGAGGAACATCGGCATCCCAGCCAGGCTGATAGCCGACCTGAATATTAAATCCTTCCAGTAGGCGCGACATGGCAGCCACTAAAAATGGCTGCCATGAGTCCATAAAGCGTTTTCTCGCCGCATGGATTTGCTCACTAGCATCCGCAAGCTCAAGTTCCCATGCGAGCAATAAATCATCGGGTATTTTAGCACTTTTCAGCAAAGAGTTCCTTTGTTGAAGCGCGCGACTTGCTCGCGCCCATTGATCAACCAATGAGTGTTCCACGTGAAACACACCCCAATCTAATAATTGGCGGCGAGGAAGACTAGGCCCAGACAAAACATCAAGCGACCGTGGGTCAAACAATTGCACTGGCAAAAGATGGGCGAGCGCAGAGAGGCGAGAGGCGCTACTACCATTTAAACGAGCAGATGTAGTGCCATCACTATTTTTTTGAATGCCCAGGGCATGGCCAGAACCAGTAGCAGCAAAAATAGTTGTTGATTGCTGACCATCTTGAATAAGACGCTTAGCTTTTAGTGTTCGAAAAGAGCGGCCAACACCGAGCAAATAAATCGCCTCCAAGAGAGACGTTTTGCCGCTGCCGTTATCGCCAACTAAAATGTTCAAGCCAGGAGATGGCTCAAGAGAAAGCGGCTGCAAGTTGCGCCAATGGTGAACTTGCAGCCTAGAGACAGTCACGCTAAGAGAGAGACCTTACAGACGCATAGGCATAACGACATAAACGGCATTGGCCTGCTCAGGATCATTATCACGGATTAATGCAGAACTGTTGGTGTCGCCCAAAATGGCTTGCGTATAAGCACCATTAAGTGCGTTCAGGACATCAAGCATATAACCAACATTGAAACCAATCTCTAAAGAGTTGCCACTGAATTCAACTTGCAGCTCTTCTTCAGCCTCTTCTTGATCAGGATTGGTCGCTAAAATTTTCAGTTGTTGATCATTAATTTGTAAGCGCACACCACGGAATTTTTCATTGCACAAAATTGCAGCGCGCTGTAACGCAGACTTCAGCTCTTCGCGACCGGCGATCAAAGTACGGTCACCATTTTTAGGCAACACACGTTCGTAGTCAGGAAAACGGCCATCAATTAGTTTAGATGTGAAAGTTACATTGCCGACAGTAACGCGCAGATGATTTGAACCAAGCGTTAATGTGACCTCTGTATCTTCATCAGCAAGCAAACGAGATAGCTCTTGCACACCCTTGCGCGGGACAATAACCTGAGCCTTTTCAGTAACTTGAGATGATATCTCAGCATCGCACATGGCGAGACGATGGCCATCTGTAGCGACTACACGTAGACGATCTGCGGTGACCTCAAACAACATGCCATTGAGGTAGTAGCGAACATCTTGCTGAGCCATCGCAAACGAAGTTTTATCAATCATCTGCTTCAAAACACGCTGAGTTAACGTCACGGTATATGCCGCGTTGAGGCTTTCTTCTAAGTTCGGAAAATCATTCGCCGGCAATGTCGTCAACGTAAATCGGCTCTTGCCGGACTTAAGCAGTAAGCGATTGCCATCAACGGATAAATCAACTTGCGCCGTTGCAGGCAGGGCGCGGCAAATATCCAGCAATTTACGGCATGGAACCGTAATCTTCCCATCACGCGACTCATTCTCTAAATCTTGGCGCGAGAGCAGCTCAACCTCAAGATCGGTGCCAGTCATGGCAATTTCGCCATCAGCTACCACAATTAAAACATTCGATAGCACCTGCAAGGTTTGACGTTTTTCAACAACGCCAGAAACTTGCTGCAAGGGCTTTAATAACTGATCGCGAGACATTGAGACTTTCATGGTTATCTTCCCAAAACTTACGCCTGAAGCTGGCGCAACAAAGTAGAGTAATCTTCATTCAACTGAGCATCTGACTGCCGAAGCTGAGCAATCCGATCGCAGGCGTGAATAACGGTGCTGTGATCCCTGCCATCGAACGCTAGGCCGATTTCAGGGTAACTATTGCCGGTAAGCTCACGCGATAGCGCCATCGCCATCTGGCGAGGCCTAGCAAACGAACGGTTGCGTTTTTTTCCTTTTAGATCGCGCAGTGAAATCGAAAAATATTCCGTTACAACGCGCTGAATGTTCTCGATAGTAAACTGCTTCACGCGCAGAAGCAGCAGATCTCGCAATGCTTCTTTAACTAATTCCAAAGTCACCGGTGCGCCTCGAAAACGAGCATTGGCAATGACCTTATTTAGCGCACCCTCAAGCTCACGCACGTTACCCTGAACGTGCTCTGCAATAAAGTGGGCAGACTCTAAAGGCACATCAAAACCCGCTGAATGCGCCTTTTTCAGCAAGATGGCAACGCGCGTTTCTTTATCTGGCGGATCAACTTGAATCGACAAGCCCCAGGAAAAGCGCGACTTCAAACGATCATCCATGCCCGAAATATCACGCGGAACACGATCTGAAGTCATGATGATTTGGCGCGAGCCTTCTAGCAAAGAGTTAAAAGTGTGAAAAAACTCATCTTGCGTGCTCTCTTTTTTGGCAAAAAACTGGATGTCATCAATTAACAAGGCATCTAGCGAACGATATAAGCGCTTGAAATCATTCATCATTGATCGCTGAAGGGCATTGATGAAGTCGCCCACGAAGCGCTCAGAAGTAATGTACATAACTCGAGCATTGGGGTTTCTGCGCAACATTTCATTGCCCACAGCATGCATTAAGTGAGTTTTACCTAAGCCGGTAGGGCCATAAATAAACAGCGGATTGGAATGCGATGCGCCAGGGTTATCAGCCGCTTGCAGACAGCCTGCATGCGCTAGCTGAGCACCTTTACCAGAGACAAAGTTATCAAAGGTGAAAAGAGAGTTCAGGCTGCTTGCTGGGCGTGCAATTGGCTCAATGACCGGCATCAACGGTTTCGCTAGCGCAGACGGGGAGGTTGCAGGCGGCGTGTTTCGTAACGATTGCGACTGCTTAGGCTCTGCATCGCCGCGCGAACCAACACGAATACTAACTTGAGTGATACGTCCGTCAGACATATTGGTAACGATTTCACGTATCCGCGCCATAAATTTGTCACCAATATGAGTGACAAAAAAAGTGTTAGGCGCCAATAACAGCAAAGTCGTCGCTGACTCTTCAACCTGTAAGGGCCGTATCCACATCTGAAAAAGATTAGGTGGGTACTCTTCTTGTAAGCGCTGTAGCGCACCTTCCCACACAGAATCAGCCATACCATTTGTCCACATAGCAAAACGAGATTCTAACGGGCTTAGCAGGCAATGCAAAAGCTTTTATCCACAAGATTTGAGAGCATGTAGATAAGTTAGCGTATAACTACGGTAGCACTCAGAGGATTAGCTGTGACGAATACCAAGACTCAAAGTTATCCACAATCATCCACAGCTTTTAAGATCACTAAAGAACGGACTCATAAACAACTATTGATGTAATCTAACCTATTGTAATTTAACAAAAAAAATGGCTTATCAACAAAATATCAGGACCACTATAAAAACCACTAAAGCTCTTAAAATCTAAAAGAGTATTTATTTAATGGTTAACAATAAGGAACTGTGCACAACTTTAAAATCACGATCTTTAAGATTGATAAGCAAAGCCGTTGACAAAAGCACGGCACTTACCTAAGATTCCGCTCCCTTGAGCCCAACTGGGCGAGTTGTTAGCGGAACGCAATCATGAAACGTACTTTCCAACCCAGCACCATCAAGCAAAAACGTACTCACGGCTTTCGTGCACGTATGGCTACTAAAAACGGTCGCGCCGTTCTAGCTCGTCGCCGTGCAAAAGGTCGTAAGCGCCTAACTGTCTGAGAAATGTGAGCACTCAGCGCTTTACCAGAGACCGACGTCTACTGACACCAGCAGACTTCAAGCACGTCATGGATGGCGCTGAGTTCAAAGCACATCATTCGCACTATATGTTGTTAGCAAAAGCATCAGCGCATACAACTGATCGCATTGGCTTCATCATCGCGAAGAAAAAAGTCAAACTTGCTGTTAGTCGAAACCGTATAAAGCGATGTGTTCGCGATACGTTTCGTCTGCAATTGCCAGCAAGTTATGCGCTCGATATAGTTTTTCTTGCCAAAAACGCCTTAGCCGACATTCCCAATGAAACGCTACACAGTGATTTTGCGAAAAGCCTTCAGCAGCTGCATAACAAAATATCAAAACAGTTAGCCAGTTCATTATGAAATGGCTACTGCTGTTGCCTATCCGATTTTATCGCTATGTAATCAGCCCCATGCTGCCTCCTCGTTGCCGTTACGAACCTACTTGCTCGGCCTATGCCGAACAGGCAATTCGTGAATTTGGTGCAATACAAGGTGGTTGGCTTGCGATAAAACGAATATCTCGCTGTCATCCCTTCGGTAAACACGGCTATGATCCCGTACCGAGCAAAGTCACCCCTCCTTGTCGTCAACAGGAACCGTGAGTATGGAATTCCGTCGCACACTAATTATGGTGGCACTCGCTGCTGTCACGTATTTCTTATTTCTATCTTGGCAGCAGGACTACGGCACTAAACCTAAAGCTGATGAAGTGGTTAGCACAGCGGTTACGGTTGAAGCCGGTGACATGCCAGCAGTGGTAGCGCCCGCAGCAAATTCTGATATCCCTGCAGTTGCGGTTGCAACAGCAGCGAATGTTAGCAAGCCAGTATTAGTGTCGGACTCTACGACGTCACCGCATGTGCGAGTACTAACGGATGTCTTAGATGTAGATATTGACCGTCTGGGTGGTGATGTAACACGCGTATCTTTGCCTAAATACACACAGACTGTGACGGACAAAACACCATTCGTGCTGATGAATCAGTCCAACAATCTCACGTATATCGCGCAAAGTGGCTTAGTCGGTGTTGGTAATGGCACTGGCCTACAAGGTTTGGATGATCAAGCCAGTGGCCGACCACTTTATGATGTAGCGCAAAGCCAATTTACATTGGCTGATGGCCAAGATGCTCTGAAAGTTGTGTTATCGACAACAACAGATGCTGGCGTCAAAGTTGAAAAGGTTTTCACCTTTACTCGTGGCGACTATCGCATAGGCATTAATTATCACGTTGCTAACACCAGCGATAAGCCTTGGCAGGGCGTTATGTTCGGCCAAATTAAGCGCGATAACAGCAAAGATCCAAGTAGTGACAATCACTCATTTGGCATGGTTACCTTTTTGGGTGGCGCTTGGTGGACTGCTGATAAAAACTACAATAAAGAATCGCTCGATAATTTTGGTAAAGAAGTGATGAGCCAACAAGTCACCGGTGGTTGGGTGGCGATGGTTCAACATTACTTTGTCTCTGCTTGGATACCACCCGCTCAGCAAATCAACCAAATCAGCACGCGTAAAGGCAATAACGGCGCAGATAACTATATTGGTTTCACGTCGAGTCCTTTACTAGTTGCACCTGGTGGGCAGGGTAGTGTTGCTGCAGATTTTTATGCTGGTCCGAAAATCCAAGACAAATTGAAAACTTTGTCACCTGGACTTGAGTTGACAGTGGATTACGGTTGGTTGTGGCCAATTGCGCAATTCTTGTTTTGGCTGTTGAAATCAATTCATGGTTTCTTAGGCAACTGGGGTTGGTCAATTATCGTCCTGACGATTTTGGTAAAAGCCGCGTTCTTTAAGCTGTCGGCAACTAGCTATCGTTCCATGGCCAATATGCGTCGTGTCATGCCTGAAATGCAGCGCATGAAAGAACAGTTTGGTGATGATCGCCAAAAAATGTCGCAAGCCATGATGGCTCTGTACAAAAAAGAGAAGATCAATCCATTGGGCGGTTGTTTGCCAATATTGGTACAAATGCCCGTGTTCATTGCCCTGTATTGGACATTGATGGAATCGGTTGAGCTACGTCACGCTAGCTGGATCTTGTGGATTCAAGATTTGTCCTTAATGGACCCCTACTTCGTCTTGCCATTGCTGATGGGTGTTTCGATGTTCGTCCAGCAACAGCTCAACCCAGCCCCGCAAGATCCTATGCAGGCTAAGGTTATGAAGATAATGCCTGTGGTGTTCACCGTATTCTTCCTATGGTTCCCTGCTGGTTTGGTGCTGTATTGGTTGATGAATAACTTGCTGTCGATTACGCAGCAGTGGGTAATCACGCGTAATATCGAAAAAGCTGCTGCGCAACAAAGCGGGCACTAAGCTCCAATGGCGCTGATCACTGACACGATCGCCGCCATTGCCACGCCACCCGGTCGCGGTGGCGTTGGCATTATTCGATTGTCTGGGCCAAATGCCGAACGCATAGGTCGAGAAATCGCAAATCATGCAATGCCAAAAGCCTTACCACCACGGCATGCTCTGTTCACTTCGTTTTATGACAGCCAAGCTCAGGTTTTAGACGAAGGCTTGCTGCTGTATTTTCAAGCTCCGCACTCCTTTACCGGCGAGCATGTCGTTGAGCTTCAAGGCCATGGTGGCCCCATTGTTTTAGGCATGTTATTGCAAGAAGCGATACGTCGCGGTGCTCGCATGGCAAGGCCAGGCGAGTTTTCTGAGCGCGCTTTTCTCAACGATAAATTAGACTTAGCGCAAGCTGAAGCAATTGCTGATCTCATTGAAGCTGGTTCTGAATCTGCTGCACGCGCTGCCGTTCATACACTTCAGGGTGCATTTTCGCAGAAGGTAGATGAACTTTTAGAATCACTGATTTACTTACGCCTGTTCATTGAAGCGGCAATTGATTTCCCTGAAGAGGAAATCGATTTTCTTGCTGATGGCCAACTTGAAGCCAAACTCGAAGCCGTACTTGCACAAATAGATCAAGTTTTATATCAAGCAAAACAAGGCGTTATTCAAAGCGATGGCATGCGAGTTGTTATTGCTGGATTGCCAAATGCCGGCAAATCCAGCCTGCTGAACGCATTAGCAGGGCATGACGCCGCTATTGTTACCGATGTAGCAGGTACAACCCGAGATGTCTTGCGCGAACAAATTCAAATCGATGGCATGCCATTACACATAATTGATACCGCAGGCCTACGCGACAGCTCTGATGCGATCGAGCAAGAAGGCATCCGCCGCGCTAAGCGTGAAGTGGATGCAGCAGATGCAGTGATGTGGGTTTGGGATAGCCAATACCCAAGTGCAGAAATTGAAAAGGCAATCTTTCAGCAATTTGCACAATGCCCGAAGCAGCTGTTTATTGTGCTCAACAAATGCGATTTATCTAAGAAAGCATTAGGCCTTGGCGAGCTTAGCTGCGCTAACCAACAACTTAAAACCATCGCATTATCGGCAGCTAATCATAATGGCCTAGAGCCACTAAGAGAGCATTTGAAATCGCTGATGGGTTACCAGCCGCTAGGTTCTGGTCATTTTTCAGCACGCCAACGGCATGTAGATGCTTTGGTAAGAGCTAAAGATCATTGTCAGCAAGCAAAAAATGTATTGTTGAGTCATAGAGCTGGAGAGTTAGCCGCAGAAGATTTACGGTTAGCACAGAACAGTTTGTCTGAAATTACGGGCAGTTTTACGGCAGATGACTTGTTAGGGCGTATATTCTCGTCATTCTGCATAGGTAAGTAAGTTAAAACAAAATAGAACAATAATTGACCACCAGATTAATTGGTACTATAGTACCAATCTGAAGTGGCCTTAGGGCATGTATTAATAAACATGGCTCGCCTGGAGTAAGCATGAAAAAAAATAAAGTAGGACTAGCCGCACTTGTTGGTGTTGGAGCATTTGCGCTTTACACCGTAGCAACCTTGCCGCCAGCACCACCCGCAGTACCACCTGTCCCCAGTGTTATTCCAGTACCTAATGTGCCTGAGCTAACGGCTTACGATATGCCGACAGGTCATGTAACCGTTAGCAACGAGCCGTATCAATCTACCTATCGAAGCGTTTCGCTCAGCGATTTAGCAGATCGAAATCTTACTACTGGTGTCTACGCCGGCACTCCTTATTGGAAGCAGCGTGAGCAATGGTTTAAAGATCATTACTACGACACGCTTGCAGCACGCAAAGTTTGGGCGCCAGGAACAAGCCCTGAGACACATAAACGCGGCGACAAAGTCACTTGGAAATCTGAACCTATTCCTCAATATGTGCCGCCACCCTGCGATCAGCCGCAACCAACTGGCTATGACGCTGAAGGTTGCCGTTATGTAAATCAATTATTTACAGATGTCGCAGCGACAGATCCAGCGAAAGCGCAAGAAATGCGCGATCAAGCTCGCCGTGGCCGCGACGTTTGGTACAAAGGCACGTTTGGCAACCAGGATGAAAACTACCTGCTGCAATCACGTGTCGTTGGCAAAGATCATATGAACTACCCATGGCTCGACACGCGCACGCGATCTGAGCGTTTCACTAAATGGGGTTTAATTAATGATCCAGATTGTAGTGAAGGCGATGCCAGCACAAACTGGTATGACAAGTGCCAAGATCCGCACTCATCTGGCGTTTTAGGCTACCGCAAATACTATGCCGACCCCATTAAAGACAAAGATGGCAAGGTAGTTTACAACCCGCAAACAGCGGCTTATAGCAAAGATGAAATAGCTAAAAACAAGCGCTTCATTATTGGCCATCCTTGCGTTCAGTGTCACGTAGGCTTTGACCCAACGAATCCGCCAGAAAATCCTAATGAACCAACATGGACCAACTTAACGGCGACAATTGGCAACCAACATATTGTCCAGCCTGATGCATTTTTCCTAGGGGCCCCAGAAAGCAGCCCAGCGCGTCAGGTCTTAAAAGGTGGTCGTTTAGGCACTATCGATACTTCGTTGGTGGCATCGGATTGGATGAATAACCCCGGCACACAAAACAACATCATGGACTTCCATAACAAGCGAATTTTCTCGCATGAAATGAAAGACCCAGTCACTGGGAAAATCAGCACAGCAAATACGCGCCATGTTTTGAAAGGTGCTGAAGATAGCGTTGGTGAGCATCTCGCGCTGATTCGTGTTTACGTCAATATCGGCATGTGTACCGAGGAGTGCTGGACGCCAAACTTTGCTTATCCTGGCAGGATGATTGGTCGCGGCACCGAGCAAAGCCCACTGCGCATCATGCAATGTGCGGCTGAGTGCGATCCATGGAACTATGCCGATGCCAAAATGGATGACCTCGCGGCGTTTTTGATCACCGGCGGTCCAACCTACTTAATGGCATCGAAAGACAAAGATGGCAAAGCTGGTACTGATTTTATTGATACAAAAGTCGTGCCTAAAGGCCGCGAAGTGTTCGCGCAAGAATGCGCAACTTGTCACAGCACGAAAATGGCGCCTGCCAATATTCGTAACGACAAAATCGCTTTAGGCAAATTCTATGAGGGCCATGTTTTCGGCAAAGAAGACTACTGGACCACGGAATACAGCGAAGCTGAGCGTAACGATCCAAAGTTCATTGCACGCTACTTAAGCAAAGATGCTGCTGGAAAATTACGCCCAAATCAGTTCGCTGAGAAAGGCGTGTTTGGGCAGGATTGGTTAGGTAATGATGAGCGCACGCCATTCAATATCATTGGCACTAACTTCTGCCGCGCGCTGCACGATAACCATAACAAGGGCCATATTTGGGAAGAGTTCTCTTCTGAGACCTACAAAAATAGCCCTTCACCCGGCAGTGTGCCGCGTGTTCTCAATCGCATGATTCCGTTTATTGGCGGCATGAAAGTGGGCGAGAAAAAAGTTGAAGGCGGCCCCGGCTATCTGCGCAACATTTCACTATTGTCGGTCTGGGCTACGGCGCCATTCATGCACAATAATGCGATTGGCGAAGTGACTTATTTGGCCGATGGTTCACCAGACTTCACGGTTGCGGGGCGCATCAAGCAATTCGAAAACTCGTTTGCCGAGCTGATGACCTCTGACAATCCAAAAGATGAAAAACATCGCCCACAAAAAATTTCGCTAACCACGGAAGATACAAAAATTACGGCACGTGAAGACATGCAAGGCTTGTTAAAAATCCCCGTGAAGAAGGGCACACCGGTAGCGAATATCGCCTCGGTTAACCCACACAGTCCTTTGTTTATGGGTTGTGGCGACATCGTGGAAAATAACGGCCACCAATTTGGTGTCGACCTGAGCAAAGAAGATAAGTACGCACTACGTGAGTTCTTAAAGCTGATGTGAGGTTGTTATGAAGCGCGTGTGGCGATGGATTGGCCTATTGGTTGTAGTAGCCGGCGGTTTATTCTGGCTGCTACAGCCAAAAAACGACGCCAATATCGCTGAGCTGGTGCACAGTACAAAAGCACCAGCGGGGTCGGTATCGACGAAAGTTATCCCGCAAACGGATTTGCCACCGGAAGGCACGCGCTCGCTTTTTGACCATATCATTGCGCAAAATGATGGCCTGCCATATCCCTATGACAAGCTAGTAAAGCTAATTCAGGATCAGAATCCGAACGGTGAAATGCCGATCAATATTCTGATTCCTGATGGCCGATCCTTGCTTAAGGGCTTGGCCGACTACAAGCATCCACGCTCGCTTATTGCAGCAGACTTTGAGCAGAAAAATAAAGCTGGTGGCTTAGGGCTACGCCCACGCGGCCAGCTTTTTATGGGCTTTGTTGAAAATGCGCGTGAAATTGAAGTCTTAAGCTATAACGAAGCAGCGGGGCGCTTCGAGTTTCAGCTCGTGCAAAATTACTGCGCTGGCTGCGTGCCGCGCATTGTCTATGCGCAGCGCGCTATCTGCACCACATGTCACCAAGGCGCTGGGCCAATATTTCCGCAACGGCCGTGGAATGAAACTAATGCTCAGCCCGATACTGCTGAAGCCATCCGCATTGCACGAGGCGGGGCTGAAAAATACTTATCATTGCCAATAAGCAATGTCCTAGCATCACCAGATCGCTTCGACCAACTCACCGATGAAGGCAACTTTATCAACGTGACCCAGCGAATTTGGCTCGATGGTTGCGGCTTAAACGGTAATGAGTGCCGGCGCACATTACTGAAACTGGCTCTGTTATATCGCGATAGCCCAGGTAGTTTCGATCCTGAGCAGCCTTTAGCTAAGCAGCTGCAAAAGCTGCAAGCGGTGAACTATCCCAAGCAAGGCATTGCCGTGCCGGAGTCAGATATTTTCAATCGCGACCCATTGGGTGAGCGCCGTGGCTTCAAAGGCTGGTGGCATAAGCTCACGTCGCGCGACATTAAATTGGGCGAGGGCGCGATGAATAATGAAGATTTAGATGCCTTTGATCGCCTACCAAAGCTTCAAGCTCGCCTCGATCCATTAAGTCAGCGCCCGCCAAAGCAAACATTGAGCGCGAATGATATTGATGGTGTTTATGGCGTAGCTGTACTGTTTAGCAGCAGCGATATCGATCAGCTGAGTGAAGCAGTGAACTATCAACCATCAGCGTATTTGGCAAAAGTAGATGCGCTTCCTAATGAAGTTTTTGTCGCTAAGCCGGTCAGCCGGGTGGCGCTGATGCGCGCACTATTGGGTCAGGATACTAATTATTGCTGTTTATCGACAAAAGAAATGTCACCACCGCAAGCTTCAGGCGTGCCTCCTTTGAAAGTCAAAAAACACGCTATTTTGAAAGACTTTGAAGATCATTGCTTTGCCTGTCATCGCGGCAACCCATCGAAACGCTTAAATTTCATGGGCGGTGCGGATGAAGATGCCGTATTAGCGAGCATTAAAGATAAGTCAGAAATTCGCGACGCCCTAGACTGGGAGCGTTACACCGGCACAGAAAAGGCCAATAAACTCATGCCGCCGCGCGACTCTATTCAATACGAAGAACTAATCGATGCTGGTAAGTCGGGGCAAGATGCGTTGAAGCGAATGCGAGAAGCCGTGCCTAGCCTCTTTGGATTTTAACCAGCACCAGCTTTAACGCTGGTGGAGTAAAAATGAAAATAATAAACGCCGTTGCCGCAGCCACGTTGCTACTTAGCTTGCCCACATTAGCGACGGCAATGCCGGCATATGCCCGAGCCTACAAGCAAGAGTCGGGATATATGCCCTCATGCAATGCCTGCCACACCGATGGCGGTGGCTCAAAGCTCGATAGCTTCGGTGAGGAGTTTAAGGTGACCGGAAAAAACATGGCCGCTTTCGGTAAAATTGCTAACAAAGATAGCGATGGTGACGGCATCAGTAATAGCGCTGAGATGCAGGCAAAATCTAATCCGGGCGATAAAAAATCGACGCCGAAAAACCCAGGTAATTGGCTAGATATCGCAAGCTTAATCCCGCGTGAGGTTCGCCATGCTTTTTCTGGTGTGCTGACGTGGCTGCCGCAAGATGCTCTGCTGACGAAAGCTGATATTGCTGCGGCAAAGAAAATGGGTGTTGAGCTTAGCGCCGATGACGACAACACAATTTACATTCCCCTGGTTGATCGCCGACCTGCAGGAACAGGGCTTATTTTTGTAGCCAATTATCAGGGAAAGGATTTTTTCCTACTGATGACCACTGACAAAAAGCTCAACATCAGCCGTGTTAGCGTGCTGCACGCAGATAAAGTGCCTAGCGCTAAAGGCTTGAAAGTTTATGATCAGTTCGTCGGTCAAGCAGTGAATAAAGTCAGTATTTCTGCAAAAGCCCCGCTTGAGCAGGCTGTTCAGCTCGCGGTTAAGCGTGCCGGCATGTTGCTCTATGTGCGCTTGAGGGGGGCATAAACGTGGCCGATCCCGCCTTCGATTTTTTCAGTGACGCACCTATAGTCGATGCTGCCATTGTGCAGCTGCCGCCAGAGCCATCAGCATGGTTGAGCATTGGTGGACCAATTGGGCTAGTACTTTTTTTCTTCGCGATTTGTTTTTTGCTGCGATTTTTTATCCCCTACAAAGATCCTAAATTAGCGTTTTCATTAAAAGACTTACCTGTGGCTGCGCAGCGAGGAATTGCACTTTCGACGGTACTTTTTGGCGTCGCCTTCTTTTTTGGCTTGGCGGAAGTACATTACCAGATCGGGCTTAATGGCAGCACCGATGAGTACTTCGCGAATATGAGCCAAGGCAAGCTGATTGCCTTTACCCATGCCCATTTGTTTGGCTTCACTTGCGCCATTTTAATTATTGGCATCCCATTCTCTATGCACTTCAATCGTTTGAGTTGGTATCAATGGGTATTCCCCGTAGCACTAGCGGCAGCACTCACCGATATTGTGTCATGGTGGGGGATCAAGTATGTTTCGCCCAATTTCGACTATGTAACGATGGCCTGCGGCGCAGTCTATGGGGGCGCTTACCTATGGATGCTGATTGGTATTATCCGAGTCATTGTCTTCCCCAACCTGCGCTGGTTCCCTGACTACTTAAATGAGCGAAGGGGAAAGCGCGAGCTTTGAAGTGGCAGAGTGTTTATGCAGCGATGGCTAGTGACAGGCGCTTTAATTGCGTGGAGCTCTTTCTGCTATGCCGATCGCATCATCACCTATGCGATTGACCCTCAGCGCACACAAGTGAGCATCTCCTGGCAATATTTAGGCGTGCCTACCGAGGGCGGAGAGTTCAAAGGTGTGACAGGCTTTATTTACGGAAACTTAGACTCGCCAAATAAGTCATGGGCTGAAGCACATATTCCCGTCAATAGCTTTAAAAGTGGCTGGAAGCTAATCGACCACCGCCTGATAAAGTCCGGCGAGTTCTTCCGCGCCAAAGAATATCCTGAGATTATTTTCCGCAGCAAAAGCATCGATACCGTGAACAAAAAAAGCCGCGAACTTAGCTTAAGTGGTGAGATCAGCGTCAATGGCATCGTCAGGCCTGTAACACTATTTATTGAAACCAAGTCGCTTGGCCCACATCCATTTTATGGTGATGCAAACGCTGCCAGCATGAAGGCAGTGACACGTTTTAATCGCAGTGAATTTGGTATGGACAAGTTTGTTGGCATGGTCAGCGACGAAATTGTCGTGCATTTGGCCGTTGAAGCGGTGGTGGTTAAAAACTGAACTGGCCGCAAGGCCGCGCAAACCGTATAATCAGCCCCCGTTTAAACCAGCGCCCGCGCGGGGTTTTATCTATGTTGTACAGCAAGTCTTACGATGTCATCGTTATCGGCGGCGGTCATGCCGGCACCGAAGCCGCCTTGGCTGCCGCGCGCATGGGCTGCCAAACCTTATTGCTGACCCATAATATTGAAACCTTGGGGCAGATGAGCTGCAACCCCGCAATCGGCGGCATTGGCAAGTCGCATCTGGTGAAAGAGATCGATGCACTCGGCGGCGCGATGGCTCTGGCCACCGACATGGCAGGCATCCAATTTCGCGTGCTCAATAGCCGTAAAGGCCCAGCTGTGCGCGCAACACGTGCCCAGGCCGACCGCGCGTTATACAAAGCTGCCATCCGAGAAATTTTAGAAAACCAGATCAATCTCGATATTTTCCAGCAAGCCGCCGATGATTTCCTTGTCGAGGGCGAGCGCATCACCGGTGTTATCACGCAAACCGGCATTTGTTTTAATGCAAAAACCGTCGTGCTCACCACCGGCACATTTTTGGGCGGCACCATTCATATCGGCATGCAGAATCATCGTGGCGGCCGTGCTGGCGACCCGCCATCGATTGCTTTGGCCGACCGCCTGCGCGAGTTGCCATTGCGGGTTGGTCGCTTAAAGACTGGCACACCACCACGCATCGATGCCAAGTCGGTAGATTTCTCGGTGATGCAGGCGCAGCCTGGTGATACGCCGTTGCCGGTGATGTCATTTATGGGCAAGCGCGAAATGCATCCGCGTCAAGTTAACTGCTGGATCACGCACACCAACGAGGCAACGCACGAGATTATTCGCGGCGGACTTGATCGCTCACCGATGTATACCGGCGTTATCGAAGGTGTTGGTCCGCGTTATTGCCCGTCGATCGAAGATAAAATTCATCGCTTTGCTGATAAAAACTCGCATCAAATATTTATCGAGCCCGAAGGCTTGAGCACGAATGAGCTTTATCCCAACGGCATCTCAACCAGCTTGCCGTTTGATGTGCAAGTGGCCTTGGTACGCTCGATTAAGGGCATGGAAAAAGCCCATATCACGCGCCCAGGCTATGCCATCGAGTATGATTATTTTGATCCGCGCGACCTCAAGCACACGCTAGAAACCAAGGTCATTGCCGGTCTGTTTTTTGCTGGCCAGATCAATGGCACCACTGGCTACGAAGAGGCTGGTGCGCAAGGTTTATTGGCGGGCTTGAATGCTGGCCTGCAAGCGCAGGGCAAGCCTGGTTGGTATCCCACGCGCGATCAAGCGTATCTCGGTGTGCTCGTCGATGACCTCATTACTATGGGTACGAAAGAGCCGTACCGCATGTTTACATCGCGCGCTGAATACCGATTGATGCTGCGCGAAGATAATGCCGATACTCGCCTGACCGCTGTAGGCCGTGAGCTTGGCCTTATTGATGACTTGCGTTGGGCCGCATTTGAGGCCAAGCAGCAGGCGGTTGAGCTGGAAACACAGCGACTGAGGTCGCAGTGGTTGCATCCAGGTAGCGAAGTCACCAAGCGCTTTACTGAGCTAACCGGCGAGCAAATTAACCGCGAATGCCATTACCTCGATGCCTTAAAGCGCCCGCAGGTGACCTATCTACAGCTAGCAGCTCTGGGTTCAACGATCGTGCCTGATGACTTGCAAGCCGTAGTCGGTGAGCAAATTGAAATCAATGTGAAATACGCCGGCTATGTCGACAGGCAAAGTGATGATGTCGCGCGTCTTCATCAGCAAGAGCAAATGACCTTGCCACAAGATTTTGACTATGACGCTGTGATCGGTTTGTCCAATGAAGTGCGAGCAAAGCTGAAAGCATCGACACCAGAAACGCTAGCTCAGGCTGGACGGATTCAGGGTGTGACGCCAGCAGCCGTGTCGCTATTGTTGATTACGCTGAAAAAACAAGGTCGCCGCTTGTCGCGGGCTGTCTAATGGCGAACGTTAAATTAGCCGCAAATTGGCCAGAGCAGGCTCGTACGCGCTTCGAGCAAGGCCTAAAAGACATGGACTTAAGCTTAACGCCGGCCGTGATAGACAGCATAATGGCCTACTTGGCCGCACTGGTGAAGTGGAACCAAGCCTTCAACCTCACCGCCGTGCGCGATCCACTAGCCATGGTCGACAAGCATTTGCTCGATAGCTTGAGCATTTTGCCGCATATCAGCACGGGTGATTTGATTGATATCGGCACTGGCGCTGGCTTGCCGGGCGTTATTTTGGCGTTGGTTCGGCCTGAACTGAATGTCACTGTGCTCGATAGCAGTAGCAAAAAAACTCGTTTCATCACACAGTTTAAAGCGGCAAATGGCCTGAAAAACCTGACGATAGTGACCGCGCGTTGTGAGCAGCACCAGGGTCAATACATGCAGATTTGCAGCCGAGCATTTGCGAGCCTGCAAGACATGGTTGCGGGCACAGAGCATTTGTTGGCAAGTAATGGCCGATGGCTAGCAATGAAAGGCCACATGCCAGAGGAAGAAATTGCAGCCTTAGCAAGTACAATAAGGCTCGAAACTGCCCCCGCTTTGCGAGTACCCTTTGCAGCTGAGGCGCGCCATTTGGTGTGTTTGGCTCGCGCCGAAGCACTCTAGCCGCGCAAATTTAAGCGGCGCCAACGAATTGATACAGCACTCAAGCATTCGCGCTTGAGGCAAAGACAGCGGCCAAATCAGGCTGATTGAGGACAAGGGATATGATGTTTGCAGTCGCCAACCAAAAGGGCGGAGTGGGTAAGACCACAACGAGCGTCAATCTAGCGGCCTCTTTAGCGGCAACGAAACGCCGTGTCTTGTTGGTCGATTTAGATCCGCAGGGCAATGCCACGACAGGCTCTGGCATCAACAAAAACGATCTTGAGCACTCAGTGCTCGATGTTTTGCTCGCGGATATTCCAGCGATTGATGCAATTTTGACCGGCTCGGGCGGCTACGATGTGCTGCCAGCCAATGGCGATTTGACTGCTGCTGAAATTGAGCTGGTCGATATGCCGAATAAAGAGCAGCGCTTGCGCCAAGCGTTGCAAACCTTGCGGTCCCGCTACGACGCAGTGGTTATCGACTGTGCGCCATCATTGAGCATGCTCACATTGAACGCTTTGGTGGCAGCTGAAGCGGTCATCATTCCTATGCAATGTGAATACTATGCACTCGAAGGTTTGGCGGCGTTAACGCAAACTATTGATAGGGTTCGCGAAACGGCAAATCCTACGCTGCACATCGCTGGCATTTTGCGCACCATGTATGACCCACGGAATACATTGGCGACTGATGTTTCGGCTGAACTATTCAGCCATTTTGGCGATGTAGTGCTGAATACGGTGATTCCGCGTAATGTGCGCTTGGCGGAAGCACCAGCTCACGGCGTGCCAGCGCTGCAGTACGATAAGAACTCGCGTGGCGCCATGGCTTATTTGGCTCTCGCGACTGAGCTGCTGCGACGCGAAAAGCTCAGCAAAAAAAAGGAAGACTGACCCATGGCAACAGCAAAGAAACGCGGGCTTGGTGGTGGGCGCGGCCTAGACGCCTTGCTGGGCACGGTGCGCAAAGTACAAGATGAGGTCGAGGCGGTAGCTGCCGGCCAAGCGCCAGAGGGCGAATATCAACAGCTGCCAGTCGAATGGCTGACGCGCGGGCGCTATCAACCGCGCCGCGACATGGACCCAGAAGCACTGCAAGAGTTAGCTGAGTCGATTAAGGCGCAAGGTATCTTGCAGCCTATTATTGTCCGTAAAACAGGTGATAAAGCTTACGAAATCATTGCTGGTGAGCGCCGTTGGCGAGCTGCCCAGCTTGCACAGCTAGACACAGTGCCAGCGCTGATTCGTGACTTTAGCGATGAGTCTGCGATCGCCTTAGCGCTTATTGAAAACATTCAGCGCGAAGATTTAAATCCATTAGAAGAAGCGCTAGCAATGCAGCGTTTTGCTGATGAATTCAAGCTTAATCATGGCCAAGTTGCCGATGCTGTGGGCAAGTCGCGGGCATCGGTCAGTAACCTAATGCGCCTGCTTGGCCTTCACGATGAAGTGAAGAAAAATCTTGCCCATGGTGATCTCGACATGGGGCACGCGCGTGCCCTGTTAGCACTGCCAACAAATCAACAAGTAGCGGCAGCTCAGCAAGTCATTGAGCGCGGATTATCGGTTCGACATACCGAAGCCCTGGTGCGTGCCCTGCTAGAAGATAAGCCAGCGGTAGGTGGCAAAACCTTAGACCCAAATGTACGCAAGCTACAAGACGATTTAGCGGGCCGATTGGGCGCCGCGGTGCAAATCAACTGCAATGCTCGTGGCAAGGGCAAGTTGGTTATCGCTTATAACTCGCTAGATGAGCTCGATGGCATCCTTGCGCACATTAAATAAGTCGATGTGCTCTCGCCTGATGGTCATGGCAGCGGCGCTGCTGTTGGCTTTTGGGGCGCAGGCAGACGGCTGGGCGTTGAAAAAAACTGATAAAGAGCGCGATATCCGCGTCTATCAGCGAGCACATAGCGGGTCTCAGTTTGATGATATTTACGCGGTCACTGTTTTAGAGGGTGGGCCGGCGCGCATAGAGGCCATCCTCACGGATGCCTCTGCCATGCCCGAATGGCTGGCCCGAGTGACTCAGGCAAAAGTCATTAGCCGCAAGAAAGACGCGGCGATAATTTATCTGCGCTATGTCTTGCCGTATCCCTTTCGTCCTCGAGATGCCGTGCTGTTATCGCGCCGCACTAAAACATCTGAAGGCATAGTGATTGAGGCTGAGGCGGTAGCTGAAAAATATCCTCTGCAAAAAGACGTGGTGCGTATGCTCGGCGCGAAAAGCCGATGGAAGGTAACGACCGTAGATGCGCATCGAGTGAAGGTAGAGCTGTGGGGCTCTGGCGAGCCCGGCGGGCTCATTCCGGCCATGCTGTATAACTACAATGTCGCGGATGATGCTGTGCAAACACTGAAACAGCTGCGGCGAATGGCGTTACGAGAAAAATACGTAAAGGCTGAGAGCAAGGTCGAGCAATCAAACTAGCGCGATGGCGTGAAAGTGACCGTATTTTTGCAAAAATCATACTTTCTTAGACGAGTTGTAGAGTGTTTTGTTGCCCTTTTGCTAGCAATTCCCCTATAATTCACCCGCTTCAATGCCAACGGCTTGTTTAACAGTAAGCCGCATACGATGAGTCAGTCATGACAGGAAGTAAGCCCCAGCCGCTGGTGCAGTATCAGCCCGCGCTGCAGCAACTGAAATGGCAAGTGCGACTGATGGTGGCGTTGTGGTTGATAGCGCAGCTGCTGTATGGAACGGCTGCAGGCGTATCGGCACTCGCGGGTGCTGGTATTGCGGTGATAGGGCAGGCATATTTTGTTTTTCGCGCCTTCCGTCATGCAGGTGCAACATCGGCACAACATATTGTGCAAGAATTTTACAGAGGCGAGGCAGGCAAGTTTCTGCTTACCGCGCTTCTCTTTGCTAGCGTGTTCATCTTTTTCAAAGAAGTTGAACCCGTTTGGCTGTTTACAGGTTTTGTATTAGAACAGCTCGTCGCTTGGATTGTGCCATTGGCCAACCGAAACACGCAGCGCTGATGGGTAGAGACGAATGGCTGGTAATTCCACCGAATACATCAAGCATCACCTCACCAACCTGACCTACGGGAATCACCCGGAAAACGGTTGGGGTCTTGCACATACGGCTCAAGAAGCTGCTGAAATGGGCTTCAATGCTATTCACGTTGACACAATGGGTTGGTCGATTTTCCTCGGCATCGTATTTTGCTGGCTGTTTCGACGCGCCGCCAAAAATGCGACCGCGGGCGTGCCTGGCGGCCTGCAGAACTTAGTTGAAGTAATTATCGGCTTCGTTCAGACCAACGTAAAAGACACTTATAGTGGCACCTCGAAAGTTATTGCGCCTTTAGCATTAACGATTTTCGTTTGGATTTTCTTGATGAACTTGATGGATTTAATCCCCGTCGACTTCATTCCAACATTGGCAACAATGATCGGTGTCAACTTCTTTGGCATGGATGCGCACGCCGTATTCTTTAAAATCGTGCCAACTACCGACGTCAACGCGACGTTGGGTATGGGCTTCTCAGTATTTGCGCTGATTATCTACTACAGCATCAAGATGAAGGGCGTTGGTGGCTTTGCTAAAGAGCTAACCTTCCATCCATTCAATACCATCTGGCTGACGTGGTTTAACTTTTTGCTTGAAGGTATCGCGTTGATTGCCAAGCCAATCTCGCTAGCACTGCGTTTGTTCGGCAATATGTATGCCGGCGAATTGCTCTTTATTTTGATCGCGCTGCTGCCATGGTATGTGCAGTGGACGTTGTCTGTGCCTTGGGCCATCTTCCACATTCTGATCATTACGCTACAGGCGTTCGTGTTCATGATGTTGACGATCGTTTACTTGAGCATGGCTTCTGAAAAGCACGATCACTAAGAAAACCCCGTAACTTTAACTCTGAACCAACCCTGAAGAGGAAACTCACATGGAACAAATCATTGGCCTTAACCTGATCGCCGTTGCCCTATTGATTGGCTTGGGTGCTCTGGGCACTGCTATCGGCTTCGGCATCTTGGGCGGCAAGTTCCTAGAAGGTACTGCACGTCAGCCAGAGCTAGCTCCTCAGCTCCAGGTTAAAATGTTCATCGTCGCCGGTCTGCTCGACGCCGTCACCATGATTGGTGTTGGTATTGGTCTGTTCCTGCTGTTTGCCAACCCGTTCATTCAGTAATTCGGCCTAAACCCCGAGCCACGGCGAGCACTATGCTCGTGAATGAAACCGGAATAGAGGTGATAGCGTGAACATCAACTTCACAATCGTAGGCCAGGCAATATCGTTTGCTATCTTTGTCTGGTTCTGCATGAAGTTCGTGTGGCCGCCAGTCATGGCTGCACTTGAGCAGCGCCAGAAGCTAATTGCCGATGGCCTGAATGCTGCCGATAAAGCAAAGCAAGATTTGGACGTTGCACACGCCCAAGTTGCGCAAGAGCTGCAAGCAGCTAAGCAAAAATCAGCTGAGCTGATTGAGCAAGCTAATCGCCGCGCCAGCCAAGTGGCTGACGAAGTGAAAGCACAAGCTGCCGCTGAAGCAGAACGTATTTTGACTCAGGCTCGCGCCGACATTGAGCAAGAAATTGCCGGTGCCCGCGATGGTCTGCGTCAACAGGTTGCTAGCCTCGCCATTGCTGGCGCAGAAAAGATTTTGCAAGCCGAAATCGATTCCGCCAAACATGCAGTGATGCTGGACAACTTGGCTACCGAGCTGAAATAAGAGGCGTTTGAGACAGTCATGGCAGAATTAACGACCGTTGCACGTCCTTATGCTAAGGCCGCTTTTCAGTTGGCGCAGGGCGAAGGCAAGTTGGCCGAATGGTCAGGCATGCTGGCGCTAGCAGCACAGGTAATTGCAAATACTGAATTTGCTGCCTATGTCGCTCGCCCAACGCTTAGCGCTAAAGATCAAGCCGATGCGTTATTGGCTGTGGTCGCTGATCAGCTCAATGAGCAGGGCCAGAACTTCATTCGTCAACTCGCTGGCAACAAGCGCTTAGCCGCATTGCCTGCAATTAGCGGCTTGTTCGATGAGCTGCGCGCACAAGCCGAAGGCGCTGTCGATGTGGCAGTAACTGCGGCCTTTGCTATGAGTGATGAGCAGCAAGCAGCGATGGCTCGTGTGCTAACTGAAAAACTGTCGCGTCAGGTCAAACTGACGACGGCTGTCGACGCCAGCTTAATTGGTGGGGCCGTGATTCATGCCGGTGACTTAGTCATTGATGCCTCCGTACGAGGCAAACTCGGCAAGCTTCGCGCCACCCTGAATACTTGATAATTCCTTCGAGGAAGAGAGCATCATGCAGCATCTGAATCCCTCCGAGATCAGCGAGCTGATCAAGAGCCGCATCACAGACCTAGATTCGTCTGTTGAAGCCCGTAACGAAGGCACTATCGTTGGCGTAGCCGACGGTATCGTGCGTATTCATGGTCTCGCCGACGTTATGTACGGCGAAATGATTGAGTTCGACGGCGGTGTCTATGGCATGGCCCTCAACCTCGAGCGTGACTCTGTTGGCGCCGTGGTTTTAGGCGGCTATCTGACATTGCAAGAAGGCCAAAAGGCTCGCTGCACAGGCCGCATTTTAGAAGTGCCAGTTGGCCCTGAAATGTTAGGCCGCGTGGTTGATGCTTTGGGCATGCCTATCGATGGCAAAGGTCCAATCAACGCTAAGCTGACCGATGCCGTTGAGAAAGTAGCTCCCGGTGTTTGGTGGCGTCAGTCCGTCGACCAGCCCGTACAAACTGGCTACAAATCTGTCGACGCGATGATTCCTGTTGGCCGTGGCCAGCGCGAGCTGATCATTGGTGACCGTCAAACCGGTAAAACAGCATTAGCTATCGATGCCATTATTGCGCAGAAAAACTCTGGCATTAAGTGCGTCTATGTTGCTGTCGGTCAGAAGCAATCAACCATTGCTAACGTGGTGCGCAAGCTCGAAGAGTTTGGTGCCATGGCTTATACCACTGTCGTTGCCGCTGCCGCTGCTGAAGCACCAGCCATGCAATTCTTGGCGCCATATTCCGGCTGCACCATGGGCGAATATTTCCGTGACCGCGGTGAAGACGCACTGATTGTTTATGATGACTTGTCGAAACAGGCTGTGGCCTATCGTCAAATCTCCTTGCTACTGCGCCGTCCACCAGGTCGTGAAGCCTATCCTGGCGACGTGTTCTATCTCCACTCCCGTCTGCTTGAGCGTGCTTCGCGCGTGTCTGCTGAGTACGTAGAGAAGTTCACCAAGGGCGAAGTGAAAGGCAAAACCGGCTCATTAACCGCGCTGCCTATCATTGAAACGCAAGCAGGCGATGTGTCGGCATTCGTTCCAACCAACGTGATTTCGATCACCGATGGCCAGATCTTCTTAGAATCATCGCTGTTTAACGCCGGTATTCGTCCAGCCGTCAACGCCGGTATTTCGGTGTCGCGAGTTGGTGGCGCTGCGCAAACTAAGATCATCAAAAAGCTGTCGGGTGGTATTCGTACCTCGTTGGCTCAGTACCGTGAACTGGCGGCATTCGCTCAGTTCGCTTCTGATCTCGATGAAGCTACACGTAAACAGCTAGAATTGGGCCAGCGCGTGACTGAGCTGATGAAGCAGAAGCAATTTGCTCCACTCAGCATCGGTGACATGGCGCTGTCTATTTTCGCAGTCAACGAAGGTTACTTAAACGATGTTGCAGTGAACAAGGTATTGGATTTTGAAGCCGCCTTGCACAGCTATTTCAACAGCGAAGAAAAAGCGCTGATGGACGACATCAATGCCACCGCTAACTACGATGGCAAGATCGAAGCGGCACTGCGTGCCGGTATCGAGAAGTTTAAGGCCACCCAAACCTGGTGAGCCACGGGAGGCTCGGCCTAGTGCCGAGCCAACACCCAGCAAAGAGTCGGTGAGGCTATGGCCAGCTTAAAAGAAATTCGCGTCAAGGTAGCGAGCATTAAAAGCACGCAGAAGATCACGAAAGCGATGCAGCTCGTGGCCGCCTCCAAGATGCGCAGGGCCCAAGAGCGTATGGTGGCAGGTAAGCCATATGCTCAAAAGATTCGTCAAGTAGTGGCTCACGTTGCGCATGCAACGCCTGAGTACAAACATAGCTACTTGATCGAACGCCCGGTGCGCCGTGTTGGCTATATTGTTGTGTCGTCTGATCGTGGTTTGTGCGGCGGTTTAAACATCAACTTGTTCAAGCAAGTGGTGCAGTCCGTTCGCAGTTACCGTGAGCAAGGCGTTGAGTCTGAGTTTTGCTTGATCGGCACCAAAGCCACGACATTCTTTAAGAATGTTGGCGGTAAAGTGGTTGCAGCTAAAACCCATATGGGTGATCAGCCTTCGTTAGAAGCGTTGATAGGCAGCATCAAAGTGATGTTAGAGCACTTTGACGAAGGCAAAATTGACCGTTTGTATTTGGTGTCTAACGAGTTTGTAAACACCATGACGCAAAAGCCGACGCTTCAGCAGCTATTGCCTTTGGCAACAGGTGGTGACGATGATCTCGGTCAGCGTAGTTACAACTGGGATTATCTCTACGAGCCAGAAGCTAAGCCGCTTTTGGATGCGCTGTTGTTGCGCTTTATCGAGTCCCAAGTGTATCAAGGTGTCATTGAGAACGTGGCCTGTGAAATGGCGGCGCGTATGGTGGCTATGAAATCAGCTACCGACAACGCCGGTGATTTGATCCGTAGCTTGCAGTTGGTTTACAACAAGGTACGCCAGGCAGCCATCACCCAAGAAATTTCCGAAATCGTTGGTGGTGCCGCGGCTGTTTAAGCCGCGCATCACTGCAGATAGCATTACGAGTTTTAGAGGATAACCCCATGAGCAGCGGTCGTATTGTCCAGATTATCGGCGCCGTCATTGACGTCGAATTCCCGCGTGATAGCGTACCTAGGGTTTATGACGCCCTGATGGTCGAGGCCACGTCAACAACCCTAGAAGTTCAGCAGCAGCTGGGCGACGGCGTCGTGCGTACGATTGCCATGGGTTCAACCGAAGGCCTGAAGCGCGGTCTGGGCGTTGCTAACTCTGGCGGCCCCATCAGTGTTCCTGTTGGTCAAGGCACGCTGGGTCGTATCATGAACGTACTCGGCGAGCCAGAAGATGAAGGCGAACCGGTCGTTTGCGAAACCAAAATGTCGATTCACCGTAAAGCGCCGTCGTATGACGAGCAAGCGGGCGGTACAGACTTGCTAGAAACAGGCATCAAAGTCATCGACTTGCTGTGCCCGTTCGCCAAAGGCGGCAAAGTAGGTCTGTTCGGTGGTGCCGGTGTTGGTAAAACCGTAAACATGATGGAATTGATTAACAACATCGCTAAAGCGCACAGCGGCTTGTCCGTGTTCGCTGGTGTGGGTGAGCGTACTCGTGAAGGCAACGACTTCTATCACGAAATGAAAGATTCGGGCGTTCTCGACAAAGTGGCCATGGTTTACGGTCAGATGAACGAGCCACCCGGCAACCGTCTACGCGTGGCGTTGACCGGCCTGACCATGGCTGAGTACTTCCGCGACGAGAAAGGCGAAGACGGCAAAGGCCGTGATGTTCTGCTATTCGTCGACAACATTTATCGCTACACACTGGCAGGTACCGAAGTATCGGCACTGTTGGGTCGTATGCCATCGGCTGTGGGCTACCAGCCTACGCTGGCTGAAGAGATGGGCGTTCTGCAAGAGCGTATCACTTCGACTAAAAACGGTTCGATTACATCGATCCAAGCCGTATACGTTCCTGCCGATGACTTGACTGACCCATCGCCAGCTACAACATTTGCTCACTTAGACGCCACAGTTGTGTTGTCGCGTGACATCGCCTCGCTAGGTATTTACCCAGCAGTTGACCCGCTCGACTCGACTTCGCGTCAGCTCGATCCACTGGTCGTTGGCGATGAACATTACGAGATCGCTCGTGGTGTACAGAACGTGTTGCAGCGTTATAAAGAATTGAAAGACATCATCGCGATTTTGGGTATGGATGAGCTTTCGGAAGAAGACAAATTGGTCGTCTACCGTGCTCGTAAAATCCAACGTTTCTTGTCGCAGCCTTTCCACGTCGCCGAAGTATTCACCGGTGCACCTGGCAAGTATGTGTCATTGAAAGAAACTATCCGTGGCTTTAAAGGTATCTTGGCCGGCGACTACGACTCTCTGCCAGAACAAGCGTTCTACATGGTCGGTGGTATCGAAGAAGCCGTCGAGAAATCCAAAAAGCTGTAAGTTGCTAAGGCCTGCGGCTTAACAGCTGGGGCTTAGGAGTAAGACATGGCGAAAACGATTCATTGCGATATCGTCAGTGCGAAAGAGTCGATTTTTGCTGGTGCCGCGACCTTGGTCGTGGCACACGGCACGCTCGGCGACGTCGGCATTACCCCTGGTCATGCCCCGTTGCTGTCGCAGCTGGCTCCAGGTCCAGTGCGCATCATGAGCGAAGCGGGTGACGAACTCGTGTATTACGTGTCGGGCGGTGTGATTGAAGTGCAGCCCAATGTAGTCACTATTTTAGCTGACACCGCTTTGCGTGCTGCTGATATGGATGAGGCTGCGGCCTTGGAAGCACGTAAGCATGCGCAAGAAGCGCTGACTAATCAGAAGAGCGAAATGGACACTTCAGTGGCCCTTGCTTCTCTAGCTGAGGCTGCTGCTCAGCTGCGTACATTGCAAGCGATGAAAAATCGTAGCGGTCGCGGTTAAGTTCGTAAAGTGTAATTAGCGTAATGAAAAAGGCAGCTTAGGCTGTCTTTTTTTATGCTTGCAAAAAATGCGACGGAAGTAGCCCGTCTTCAGGCTCGCAGACCGTGATAATCCGTGCTAAAACTCTAAACACAATAACAACATATAGACGTTGGAGTACCACGTGAAAACGGTGATGCAAGTACTGCAAGGAAAATCTAATCAAGCCACTTACACCATTACGCCGCAAGCGACCGTGCTCGAGGCTATTAGCTTAATGGCCGATAAAGGCATTGGCGCACTGATCGTTGCTGAAGGCGATCGCATGGTTGGCATTGTCAGTGAGCGTGACTATGCGCGGAAAGTCGTGCTGATGGAGCGTTCGTCATATAACACTTTGGTTCGCGACATTATGACCAGTGCCGTATTAGCTGTAACTGCAGAGGAAACGACTGAGCGCTGCATGGGCATCATGACTGAAAAGCGTCTACGTCATTTACCAGTGCTCAGTGGTGAAAATATCATTGGCATTGTCTCCATTGGTGACTTGGTGAAAGAAGTGATATCGGAGCAACAGCAAATCATTGAGCACTTAGAGCAATATATTCGCGGAGAATAATCGGCCTGTTGAATGATCGAGAAGCATGCGCTGCGGCAAATTAAAGCAGTTCGTGTAAAATGCCCGTCATTGCAGTAATAGAACAGTTGGTAACATGGCATTACAGGTCGTTATTCTAGCCGCAGGCAAAGGCACACGTATGCGCTCAGCGCTGCCCAAGGTCATGCAACCTTTAGCAGGCAAGCCGCTGTTGGCCCATGTGCTAGAT
>JAGPVX010000001.1 GCA_018066805.1 Paraperlucidibaca sp.
TTCATTGAGCAGTACACCGGCGGCGACTTATGCAAAGCGGGTGTTTTGCGCGACACACTGTGTAAGAGCTTCTTTAATAGTGGGCATGACAAGGTTGCGCTTAATGACCGTAGCGATAACAAAGGTCCAGAGCCAGAAGGCATAGTGCTCGGGCAGATTGGTAGTAAAACCTTTGCCTTTTTAGGTCTTGAGCGTGTGGGTGGTGTCATGGCTTTCGACATTAGCGATCCAAGAAATCCTGTATTTCAGGACTACTTAAATACGCGTGATTTTTCGGTAGCGAAGCCAGCTGCAGCGTCTGGTGACTTAGGTGCTGAAGGCTTGGCATTTGTACCAAGTGCCTTGTCACCAACGGGTAAGCCTTTGCTTATTACCGGCCATGAAGTCAGTGGTACTACCAGCGTGTATGAGGTGGTTGGAAAGTAAAATAGCGTCATTTTTGCGTGATGCGATGGGAATGCTTATGCCGTAGCATAGTCATTCCCATTTTTCGTTTGAGTCAGCATTCTGAGCCTTCAAACCCCCATTCTGCGGCGTATAGCGCATATCGACATGGATGCTTTTTTTGCCTCCGTGACGTTGCTGCGTTATCCGCAGCTGAAGGGCTTACCTGTGGTTATTGGCGGCTCTAAGGCTAGTGTTTTTGGTAGCCAAGTTGACGCTGAAAGTATAAGTAGCCATGCGCACTTAGCCGGCCCTGAGACCATCCCGCTCGACGACTTTGCGCGCCTGCGTGACTATCGCGGCCGAGGTGTTATTACCACGGCTACTTATGAGGCTCGCCAGTTTGGTGTGGGCTCGGCCATGGGCCTGCAGCGCGCCGCTAGCCTATGCCCGCAGGCGATTTTATTGCCGGTCGATTTTGCCGTGGTGAAAGACTATTCCAACCGCTTTAAGGCCGCCGTTCGCGAATTGGCACCGATCATGGAGGATCGCGGTATTGATGAAGTCTTTGTTGATATCAGCGAACAAGCATTGGCGGCCGAAGATGCTGGTGAGGCCATCGCCGCTGAATTAAAGCAATCGATCTTTGACGCTACTGGTTTGACCTGCTCCATCGGTGTGGCGCCGAATAAGCTCATCGCTAAAATGGCCAGCGAGTTTAATAAGCCCAATGGCATTTGCCTGTTGATGGCCACAGAGGTGGCTGAGCGTATTGGGCCATTGCCCTGTAAACGCATCAACGGCATTGGCCCAAAAACGGCTGCCAAGCTCGCCGCGATGGGCTATGAGCGAATTGAGCAATTACGGCAAGCGCCGTTGGAAACACTGCAGTTAGCCTTTGGTGAACGCAGTGGGCGCTGGCTGTTTGACGTGGCGCAAGGTCATGACGAACGGCCAGTGCAAACGCGCAGTGAGCCGGTATCGATGAGCCGCGAAACCACGTTTTCTCGTGACTTATCGGCGAAAGAAGATCGTGCAGAGCTAAGCCAAGCATTGGCAGAGTTATGCCAGCGTGTAGCCGCTGACTTGCAGCGCAAAGGGCGAGTCGGGCGCTGTATTAGCATTAAGATTCGCTATGCCGATTTTCGTTCAGTAACGAGAGATCAAACGATTACCGACAGCTGCGATGATGCCGAGACGATACGGTATTGGGCACGGCAATGCTTAAAGCGAGTGGCTTTGGATCAGCGCATTCGCTTATTGGGCGTGAAGGTTGGGCAGTTATCGAAAGCCGACGATGTGGTTCGTGATGTTGCGCCCGCGCAGTTGAGCTTTTTAGATTTAATTGATGATTCTGCTTCGATAGGAAGTGGCTTAGCGCAAGTATTTGCCCCCGGCGCGATCTATTTGCCAAGAGCGGCGTTAGCAAATGCAGCTGAGCTTTGGCAGGAAACGCAGCGCCTATTAGCACTTACTCCAACGCGGCACTCAATGACAAAGCGTGGTTTTTATATGGCCTCAGCACTAACTGCTGTTGGTAGCTGGGGCTGGGTCAGTGACCACAAGGGATATCGCTACGAAGCCTTCAACCCTGAGACAGGCCTACCATGGCCAGCGATGCCAGAGCTATTTTTTCAGCTTGCACAACGCTTTGCGGCAGAGGCGGGTTATTCGAATTTTCAGCCCGACTCCTGCGTGATTAATGATTACGTTGTTGGTGCCGGAATGGGTTTGCATCAAGATCGCGATGAGGCCGACTTCCAGGCACCCATAGTTTCGATATCGCTTGGCCTGCCAATAAGCTTCCAATTTGGTGGAAAGGCACGCCAAGATACACCTCATCGTTTACTGCTTTCTCACGGAGATGTAGTGGTTTGGGGTGGGGAATCACGCCTTAACTTTCATGGCGTATTGCCACTAAAGGCTGGTTATCACCAATTGCTTGGTGCTCGTCGGATTAACCTAACTTTTCGGATGGCCTATGCCCACATTAACGCCAGCATGTAAGTTTTTACGCGAAGTCGATAGCGACTGGTGCGCCCTAGTCGACGATATGGGGCCATGCCCGCTGTCAGCTAAATCTTCAGCGACTAAAGCTAGCGATGAGCGTGAGCCTTGGCAGGCGTTGGCGCGTGCCGTGGCGGGACAGCAAGTGCATGGCAAAGCTGCGGAAGCTATTTTCGGGCGCTTTTTGCGGCTTTATGACGACCAAGCCGACGGCCCAGCTTACCCATCACCCGAGCTAGTGCTGGCCACTGAGCCCGATGTACTAAGAGGTTGCGGGCTGTCGGCGGCGAAAACGAAAGCAATTATTGCTTTGGCATATGGGGCCGTGAGTGGCGAAGTGCCGACCTTGGCGCAGGCAAGAACGCTTAGTGATGAGGCGCTCACCGAATTACTTACGGCCTTGCCGGGTATCGGCCTATGGACAGTGCAAATGTTTTTGATGCACACACTACGCCGACCCGATGTGATGCCAGTGGCTGATTTTGGCGTGCGTGAGGGCTGGCGATTACTGAAAGGATTAGAGCGCCAGCCGACACCGAAGGCGCTCTTACTGGAGGCTGAGGCTTGGCGGCCACATCGCAGTGCAGCGGCATGGTATTTGTGGCGAGCAGTCGATAGAGTGAAGCGTGCACGTTAATCTGGAGAGGCAGCATGAGCGATCAGCAGCAACCAACGCGAGTTAGCCCATTACAGGCTTTAGTCAGTGTGTTTCGCGCATGGTTTGGCGTGCAAACTGACGCCAATCGTCAGCGTGACTTCAATAGCAATAACGCCAGTAGCTTTATCATTGCTGGCGTTATCTTTGCGGTAGCGATGGTGTTGGCCGTGGTGATCGCAGTGAATATGGTGCTGCCTTAGGCCACCTGAGCTAGCACTTCATTAGCTTTTAATTGCCCAATACGCTGCTCAATCAAGTGACGATTATCGTGTTGCCATGGATGAAAGCTGGGTCGGTAAAAGTCTAAATACTCGGGAATAATGCGCGTTAGCATGCCCGGTTTAAACAGCATGAATTTGGCAAAACCTAAGGCACTACGCCAGTCGCTGAGTTTGCCATCGTGCTTCAGTAAGCTGTGTTGCATGCGCAGTGTGACTAGCATGAAAAAGAACGTGGCTTGCGCCATGCCACGAACCCGCAGCCAATAGTCGCCATCAACCGCTTGGAACACATCATAGGCCACCGACTTATGCTCGGTTTCCTCGACGGCATGCCACATAAACATATCGCCCACCATGCCATCGATATTCTCAATGACGTCGGCTTGCTCGAGCATGAGGTTGGCTAAGATAGCGGTGAAATGCTCAAAGCCCACTGTCATGGCGAGTCGCTCGCGATCGCTATAGCGCTTCTTGGCGAACTTCAGCGCGTTTTTCACAAACTCAATTTTCTTCGCTAATGGCAGTTGGTGCTGATCGATCAAGGCTTGATTAAAGGCCTCATGTTCTTTGCCATGATTTGCCTCTTGGCCAATAAAAGCGCGGATATCTTTTTGCAGTTGAGGGTCTTTAATCTGACCTTGGAAATTACGTACAGAGTCGATAAAAAAGCGCTCGCCATCGGGGAATGTAGTCGACAGCGCATTCATATAATGCGTGATCCACGGATTATTTCGGTACCAATAGCGCGGCATTTCCGGAATGGCGTAATCCATGCGGCGGACACGAATGGGAATCGGCGTTTTGCTAATCATGGCGGTATTCCTCGCAGCGTTAAAATTCAAAGGCCTGAAAGATGCCCGTTCAGCAACAATGCCTTGCTGCACTTTTAGGAAGAAGGGTAAGGTAAGCCTTTAATCGGTCATTTGAGGCCATTGATGACGATAGCGCGCCATACCGCAGAGGCCACGCTTTCTGGGCAATACCTGATGCAGCTGCTGGTGGCGTTGCAAGCCTTGGGCTTGTCTAGCGATGCTGTACTAGCGGGCACGCCGATTCAGTTAGAAAGTTTGAATGCCGATCAACATCTGCCGTGGTCGCAGTGTTTGCAGCTTATGCGCAATGCTCAATCACTGGCGCCAAGCCCTATGCTGGCGATCGATCTGGGACGCTTACTGAATCTGCGCAACCATGGTTTTTTGGGCTATGCCGTGCTGTCGTCGCGCACCATTGGTGGCGCTATTGATTTATCGATACGCTATTTTCGAACGCGCACCAGCTTGTTTTCCCTGCGCTTATTTCGCGAGGGCGATGATGCCGTGGTGCAGCTCGACGAAGCTGTGCCTCTGGGCGAATTGCAGCCATTTTTCATCGAAGCCTTGATGACGTTAATGCTGGTGTGTGGTGAGCAAGTTACTGGCCGCACATTTATGGGTGAGTTGAGGTTGAGTGTGTCAGCGGCTAAGCATCATTCACAGTGGCGCGAAGTGCAGGGCTCGCGCATCAGCTATGACAATGCCTTTAACCAAATTCGTTTTCCGCGCAAAGGCTTGCAGATGCCGCTAGCGCAGGCCGATCCGCAATTACTGGCCATGGCTACCGCGCAATGTGAGCAAGAGTTGCATCGCTTACGTGACCACGGCGGTTTGCTGCCGAGCGTGAAAATGTGGCTGCGTGAGCATTTGCCGAGCAATCCTAGCTTAGATCAAGCGGCGGCAGCGCAAGCGATGTCAGCGCGCACTTTGCGCCGGCGTTTGAGTGATCTTGGCACTAGCTATCAGCTGATGATGGAGCAAATGCGCCGTGGCCGTGCAGTGGAATTATTGCTGCATAGCGATAGCACGGTGGATGCGATTGCGCAGGCGCTAGGTTATGGTGATCCATCAAATTTTGGCCGTGCCTTTCGGCGTTGGACTGGGGTGTCGCCGCGTCTCTATCGAGAGCAATCGCGAGAACAAACGCGAGAACCGCAGTAAAAGCATTTAGTGGAGATTTCTTGATGAGCAGTGCAGGTACCGTCATATTTTTGCATGGTTTAGAGTCTGGCCCTGACGGCTTAAAAATCCAGAAAATGCGCGCCACGGCAGAGGCTATGGGCTGGCAAACGATGGCGCCTGATGGCCGCTTTAGCCGCGATCCAGTGCAGCGTGGCGAAGCGGTTTTGGCGCAATGGCCGTGGCAGGCTAATCGTGTATATTTGGTGGGCTCGAGCTTGGGTGGATATGTTGCGGCATGGGTCGCTGCACGTTTGGCTAAAGAAATTTACACTAAGCCTACGAATCAAGCTCAGTCTGCGAGCCAAAAGCCCGCTAGTGTGAATGGCATGCTATTGCTCTGCCCAGCATTTGATTTGCCTGGTTATCCCTTGGATAGGCCCGAGCAAGCATTGCCCGGCGAGCTGATTCAACTTATTCATGGCCGCGCCGATACGGTAGTGCCACTGAGTCATTCGCAGCGTGCGGCTCAAGCATGGGGCGCTGACTTGGCAGAAGTAGAAGATGATCATAGTTTGCACAATAGCATCGCATTTATTTGCGAAGTCTTGGCGCAACGTTTAGCGTGTGCAGCTAGCATCGTATAAGCACCGTTTAGTGCGCTTTTTAAGGCGTGATGAGGAGAATAAAATGAAAGCAGTACTTTTCGCTCTGGCCCTGTCGGCGTTTGCCGCTCCCGCTTTGGCCGCACAATACGTAGCCTCTGGTGATTGGGCGCCAACCCGCAAAGCTGCTTGTGATCAGGCCACTGCGTTAGCGACTGCTCGTGCCGATGCGCCAGTGACTAATAGCAGCTGCCTTTGCGACAAAGGCGATAAGCAATTTAGCTGCTTGGCAACTGTCGATGTCGACGCGCCAGCAACCATGATTGCTCAAGAGGGTGGTGCCACCTTAGTAAAACCGGCGTCAATTTCTAGCGCAAAATAGTTCTGCTTGAAGCTGCCTTATAGCAGCCGCTCGTCACATAGGAAGTGATCCATGAGTTCAGCTATCGCGCCCGGTTTTATGGTGCTGCACAGTCATCGCCTCGAAAACCTGCGCGATGTCGTGCTGGCTTGGGTTCGTGCCTATCCTATTGGCCCGATGGCGCAAGAGCGCGTGCTGGTGCAAAGCAATGGCATGGCGCAATGGCTGAAGGCGGCGATGGCCGCCGAGCCCGATGCTGATGTGCCAGGCCTAGGTATTTGTGCTGGTGTGCAAACCGACTTTGCCGCGCGATTTTTCTGGCAAATGTATCGTGTGGTGCTAGGTGCCGATGCTGTGCCCAAACATTCGCCATTCGATAAATCATCGCTGCGTTGGCGGCTGTTGCGCCTGCTGCCTGAGCTCGTTGAGCGCGAATATTTCGAGCCGCTAAAACGCTATTTGCACGATGATAGTGATGGCCAAAAGCGCTGGCAGCTCGCCTGCCAACTGGCCGATTTATACGATCAGTATCAAGTCTATCGCGGCGACTGGCTGATGGATTGGCGTGCTGGCCACGATCAACTTCGTCTACGCGCCGAGTCGCCACACGATGCCCGAGAACTCGCCGAGCATCAGCGCTGGCAAGCCGAACTCTGGCGCTTACTCAATGAGGAAATGAGCTTGGCTGATGATGGCCATCGCGCCGCCGTGCATGAGCGATTTATTCAGGCGCTCGCCGGCGATGCGCGCCCAGTCGGTCTGCCCGAGCGCATTATTGTGTGGGGTTTCTCAACGCTGCCAACGCACTACTTGGATGCCCTCGCGGCTTTAGCGCGGCATTGCCAAGTGGTGCTCACCGTGCTCAATCCTTGCCAGTATTATTGGGCCGACTTGCTTAAACCGTCGACACGCGGGCGTCATGCGCGCAAAGCCAGCTTGCCGCTTGAGCTAGCAACGCATGAAGTCGCGCAGCACGCCAACCCCTTGCTACTGGCGTGGGGGCAACAGGGCCGCGACTATGTTGGCCTGCTTGAGCAGTTTGATCAGCCCGAAAACTACCGACCTCTAGTGGCAGCGATCGGCCAGCGCATCGATATTTTTGATGAGACGCCGGCGGACACGTTGCTCACGCAAATTCAACAGCAGGTGTTGAATTTAACACCGCTGCCTGATGCACCGGAGCAGCGTTTGGCATTAGTGCCGAATGACGCATCACTGTGCTTTCAAACTGCGCATAGCCGCCTGCGCGAAGTCGAGGCGTTGAAAGACTACTTGTTAGATTTGCTCGACACGCATCGCCATGACCCTGTGCCATTACGGCCACAAGACATTGCCGTGATGGTGCCCGATATTCGCGATTATGCGGCGCTGATTGAGGCCACGTTTAGCACGTCGGCGAGCTCAACTACTGCACCGTCATCTGAGCGGCAATCGCCAAACTTGCCTTACACCTTGCTCGATCGCCCAAGCAGTAGTACCGAACCCATGCTCACCGCTTTAGCGTGGTTGATGCGCCTGCCGGAATCGCGTTGCACGGCGACTGAAATTTGGGACTTGCTCGATGTGCCTGCGGTGCGTCGCCGCTTTGCTTTAAAGGCCAATGACATTGCTGAATTGCGTGATGATTTTGATCGCGCCGGCGCGCGCTGGGGCCTCGATAGCCGTCATCGCGAAACCTGGGGCGTACCGGCAAACTTAGCGCAAAATACGTGGCAGTTTGCCCTCGACCGCTTACTCCTAGGCTTTGCCAGTGGCGAGCAGGCCGGTCAGCGACAAGCCTTCGATTCACTCATGCCTAGTGGCCGTCGTGGTGCCACTGAAGCTCAGCGTTTAGGCCCGATGGCGCGATTGCTCACCCAGCTCAGCTCATGGTCTGAAGCGCTCTTGGTAGCACGTCACGGCAGCGACTGGGTCGTACTTTGCCAGCAGTTATTGGCCGATTTTTTTGACTGCCAAGACGATGGTGAAAAGCTGCTGATGCAACGTGTGCAAAATGCGCTGGAGGCATGGCAGCAGGAGATGCAAATCAGCTCGGTCGATGGCTTTGAGCTGCCTTTGGCGCTACCGCTAGCCGTCGTGCGTGAAGCTTGGTTGGCTCGCCTCGATGAGGCCAGCATGAGCCAACGCTTCCTCACCGGCAATGTCCATGTCGCCACCTTGATGCCGATGCGCGCGATCCCATTTCGTGTGGTCTGTTTACTTGGCTTAAATGACAATGAGTTTCCACGCCGCCATGCGCCGAATGATTTCGATTTACTGCATGCGCCGAAGCTGTCACGGCCTGGCGATCGCTCCCGCAGTGCCGATGATCGCTATCTATTTCTCGAGGCCATATTGTCGGCACGCAGCCATGTTTTGATTAGCTGGGTCGGTCGTAGTGCACGCTCAAATGCCGATAAACCCTCATCACTTTTAGTCGCGCAGCTGCGTGATTACCTCTATCGCGGCTGGCAATTTAGCGATGCATCGCTGTCGGCTATTACCACCGAGCATGCTTTGCAGCCATTTAGCCCGCGCTACTTTCAAGGTCAGCAGGCAGCGAGCTTTGCCGCGATGTGGCGTGCCGCCAACGACTATTTAGCGCCTAGCGAACAGCAGCCCATTGCCATCGCTGCCGATGAGCTTGGCGCGCGTTTGCCATTGAGCGAGCTGATGTATTTCTACCGCTCACCGGCGCGCTATTTTTACCGCCAACGCTTAGGCGTGATTTTTGCCGAAGATGACGTCATCAGTCCCGACCATGAGCCTTTTGAGGTCGATCATTTAGTGCGGCATCAATCGGTCGAAGCTTTGTTGCGATCGGTGCAGCAGGATCAGCCTGAGCAGGCCTTGGCGACTGCCGTTGCCGAGCGGGTCGGGCGTGGCGAATGGCCATTGGCAGGTTTTTCTGAGCCGGCGCAAGCGCAGTTAAATGCGACGGCAGAAGATATTGAACTGCTAAGTGGGGACTGGCTAAGCCAGCGCGCGTTGGCACCGGTAGCGGCGGCTTATACGCAGCACTTAGCTGATGGCAGTGAATTTGAGATCTATGCCGATATGCATGGCGTACGCGAAAATAGTGCTGGCCAACAGATATTGTGGGTGCCTTCGGCAAGCAAATTATTGAATGACAAAGGTGGCGTAAAGCGCTGGGAAAAGCTCTGGCCAATATGGCTACAGCAACTATTGCTCACGCTATCTGGGCATCCGGTCGCGGTATCAGTGCTATGCCCATTGGGCGTGATTCATTGGGCGCCGGTGGAGCTGGCCGACGCGCAGATTTATTGGCGCGAAATCGTGCAGGCATGGCGTGATGGTCAGGATCATGCGCTGGCATTTGATGTTGGCGTGGCGACGGCGTATCTGACAAAGCCAACAGCGAGAAATAAAGATAAAGACCAAACGCTGGCGTGTGAACTGGCCGCGCGCGAGGCTTATCAAGGCAGCGAGTTTGGCGACAGTAATTTTGCGCCAATCACCAAGCCGCCCATGGCCATGTTGTGGCCAGATTACGCCGCGCTATCGGCATCCAATGAGCTTGCGCTTTATCGCGACAGTTTGGTGTCAGCGATGATCTATCACATCGAGCCTGAGCGCCGCGAATGGGTGGAGTCATCACTATGAGCACATCAAACTCACCGGTGGCGGCGCAATACCAAACGCTAGATTCTTTAGTACTGCCATTACGCGGCATGCAGCTGATTGAAGCTAGCGCTGGTACTGGCAAAACCTTCACCATCGCCATGCTGTATTTGCGCTTGGTATTGGGCCATGACTCGAGTAAAGACGATCGTCGTGGCCGTAGTTATAGCCCCGCTGAACTGTTGGTTTTAACGTTTACCGATGCCGCCGCTGGCGAGTTGCGCGATCGTATTCGTGCGCGTTTAAGCGAGGCGGCGCTGGCGTTTAGCCTTGGCCATAGCAATGATCCGGCGCTGCAAAATCTCATCGCCGACTATGATGATTGCGACCACGCCATTGCCGCACAGCGCTTGCGAGATGCCGAACAAACGCTGGATGAGGCCGAGATTGGCACCATCCACGCCTGGTGTTTGCGCGTTTTACAGCAGCACGCTTTCGATAGCGGCAGTCTGTTTCAGCAGCGCCTGCGCACCGACATGGATAGCTTGCGCGTGCAGGTTGTGCGCGATGTGTGGCGGCAGTGGTTTTATGGTCAGCCGCCGCTATTGCTGGCTTGTATCAGCCGCTCGTGGTCGACGCCTGATGCGCTTGATCAGCAGCTCAGAAGCTTGCTTGAAACTCCACAAGCGCAGCTACGTTTTGGCAGCGTGATGGCTAGTGGCGAGTCGTGGCAGCAGCTGCGTGATCGCTATTTGCCGATGCTTGAGCAGCGCGCTCAGGCGGCACAAGCACTGTGGCAGGCATGGCAGGCTGATGGCGCTAATGTGATTGCATTGCTGCAGGATGCTTGGGCGAACAAAGACATTAGCGGCGGTACGTTTAAGGAGAAGTCCATTGCGAAGCTTGCTGATGAGATGCGCAATTGGCGAGGGCAGGGCGAGCTTGATCGAAAAGCTAAGGCCTGTGACTACTTCATCCCGGTGGCGGATTGTGATGGTCGTAACAAGCTAGAAGAAAAAACTGCTAAAGGAAAAGTCACGCCAACACACCCGCTAATTGATCAGCTCAAGGCTTTTTTAAGCGATCAGGCAGCGCATGAAAAAATCCACGATTCGTTAAAAATAAATTTACTCGCGGCCATGCGCGATGAGGTCAGCCAGCAGCTCGACCAGCGCATGCGCCAGCAAGCCGAACTCAGCTTTAACGACGTACTCACGCGCCTGCATGATGCGCTTGCGCTACCGCATGGCGCGGCTTTAGTGGCGACATTGCGCCAGCGTTTTCCCGTGGCATTGATCGATGAGTTTCAAGATACCGACCCTGTGCAATTTGGTATTTTTCAGCGCATTTATGGCGATGCTTTTAAGGCTGAGCAGGCTGCACAGGCTGCACAGGCTGCAGCTGCGGAAGCAGAACCAAGCACCTCATCAGAAGAGCTTGCACTCATTCTAATCGGCGATCCCAAACAAGCCATTTACAGTTTCCGTGGCGCCGATCTGCCCACCTATTTCGATGCACGTGCGCAAGCCAGCTTGCCCATCCACACACTCACCACCAACTACCGCACCGATGCCAATGTCATTGATGGCGTAAACACGCTGTATGCGCTGGCCTCGGCTCGCGAGGGCGGGGCATTCGCGCAAAGCGGTAGCAGTGAGCTTGCATATATAGAGGCCATTGCCCATCAGCAACAGGCGCGCTTAAAGGTGCGGGCGAGTACGTCAGATGCTTGGCAAGATATCGATGGTGTGCAGCTCGATTACCTTACGCCAGAGAAGGAGGCTTATAGCTCAGGCGAAGCGCGCGAGGTCTTGGCAAAGGCGGCGGCAGAGCGTATCGCGCAATGGTTGAGCGCCAGCGATGCTGGGCTGATGGCCATTGTCACCAACGCTGGCGAGCGTGCGCTAAGCCCCGGCGATATTGCCGTGTTGGTGCGCAAAGGCATGGAAGCCAAAGCCATGCGCCAAGCTTTAGCAGCAGTTGGCGTGCCCTGCGTTTATGGCTCTGATCGCGATAGTGTTTTTGATAGCGATGAGGCCGGTGTCGTGCAGAACTGGCTTGAGGCGTTGGCGAACCCTAGCGATGAGCGCCGTCTGCGTTTGGCATTGGCTACTGCTCCGCTGGGCCTGAGTTGGGCTGAGCTATTGGCGCGCCGCAACGACGAAGCCTTGTGGGAGCAGGATATCGATCGTGTGCATCGCATTGCGGCCTTATGGCGCAGTCATGGCGTGTTGGCGGCGCTGCGGCGTTGGCTATTTGAATATCAGGTGCCGGCGCGATTACTGCATCCAGACTGCGTTAATGGTGAGCGCGCGCTAACCAATATTTTGCATCTCACCGAGCTCTTGCAGCAGGCCGCCGATGCCTTGCACGGCGAGCAGGCGGTGATCCGCTATTTGGCTGAGCATCGCAGTGCACAAGGTGGTTCCGCTGGCGACGAAGCCTTGGTGCGACTGGAGAGCGATGAGCGTCGCGTGCGCATTAGCACGGTGCATCAATCGAAAGGCTTGGAATATCCGCTGGTGTGCTTGCCGTTCACGGCGATGCCGAGCTTTCCGCCGAAAGCTGCTGCTACGCGTTACCACAGCGGTCGTGAGCTTATCTTTGATTTCGCGCCTAATGACGCCAGCCAAGAGATGGCCGCGCATGAGCAGCTCGAAGAGGAGTTGCGTTTATTTTATGTCGCGGTGACACGGCCTAAGCACTTGCTCTGGATGGCGTTGGCGCCAATCAAACATGGTCATGCCAATGGCGTTGCCAACAACACGGCATGGCAGTGGTTGTTCGCAGGCAATGAAGCCTTAGCGCCCGATGTCTTGGCGCAAGGTATTTGCGATTTAGCAGCGCTCGATGGTATTAGCCTGAGCGGCGAGGGTGCCACAGAGTCTATTTGGCAGCCGCCGAAAGAATCGATCAGCTTATTGCCGGCGCGCGATTTTGCCGCTCTGCGCCAACCATTTTGGCAAATTTCGAGCTATAGCCGTCTGCGTTTTCAAGAGGCCGCGCAGACCCCGGCAGAAGCGAATTACTTAGACTCGCCGCCGCAAGAAGAGAGTCAAACAGGTGAGCATTCACAAAAGAGCGATCAAAATAATGAGCAGCCACTCGCTGAGTTGTCGCCTGTTGATACAGCAGTGTCCGGCGAAAATATAGCCGCTAAAATTGCTCCTAATACAGACACGCCACCTAAAACTGACAAGATGCCGCGCGGCCCCGACGTCGGCACCTTCTGGCACAGTCTGCTAGAGCTAGCCGCAGAGCAGCACTTTGCCAGCACAGAGACCAACCTCCTCGAACTCGATGGCTTTTTGCAGCGGCAATGCCAGGCGCATGGCTGGCAACACGCCGAAGTGCATTGGCAGCAAGAATTGCGGCGTTGGCTACAAGTGCCCATGCGCACATCGCTTGCCGTGCTCGATGCACGCTCGCAAGCCGCCGCGGCGCCATTAGTAAATATCGGCCTAGCGCAGCTCGAAGCGTTTGTCGTGGAGATGGAGTTTTGGTTCACCAGCCACAACGTTTCTACCGATCGTCTAGATGCGCTCGTGTGTGCCCACACCTTGTCGGCACGGCCGCGCCCACGCGCCGAAAGCAATCAGATTCATGGCTTGTTCAAAGGCTTTATCGACTTGGTTTTTGTTCATGAGGGCCGCTATTTTGTCGCCGACTATAAGTCGAACTATCTTGGCGATGAGCCCGATAGTTACCTGCCCGAGCGTATTGCCGCCGATATCGCCAAGCATCGCTACGACATGCAATACAGCTTGTATTTGCTGGCGCTGCATCGGCATTTACGTGCGCGCTTAGCCAACTACGATCCTGAGCAACATTTGGGCGGCGCAGTGTATTTGTATTTGCGAGGATGGGATGGCGAAGGTCGCGGCGTGCATATTGAGCGTCCAGATTTTGCGCTAATTGAGGCTTTAGATAGGCTTTTTGCTGGCACTGGAACAGCTGCCGACCACGCTACGCAGGCCGCCGCAAAACCAAAAACGGCCGCGCAGCAGGCACAAGGAACAGCGCCATGACTCAGCAGACTTTAGACTTCAGCGCTGCAAGCTCAGAGCCCCCAGAAATTGAGAGCGAGCCAAACTCATCTCAAGCAGAAAGCCCAAACGCCATCACCTCCGAGCAATGGCAGGCTTGTGTCGACGAACATTGGCTCAGCGAGTTCGATGTCGCCATGGCGCAATGGCTAGTCCGCCACACATCCAATGCTCCTGAAGTCTTGGTTTGGCTCACCGCCTTGTTAACGCGGCAAAGTGGCCAAGGCCATGTCCGCCTTGAATTAGCCGATTTGCAAAATAATCCAGCACGCTACGGCCTTGATGCGCCTGTCGCCGCGCAAGCGAAGCATTGCCTCGCTGCTTATTCGAGCGATGCCCTACAACGGCTATTAAGCCTGTCCAACGCCGTGGCACAGGCTGTCAAAAGCCCTCAACCGCTAGTGCTCGATGCTGGAGCGCTGTATTGGCAGCGTGCGTGGCGCGAAGAGTGCGATGTCGCTGCACGGCTCAATGAGCGCCTCGCCACACAAATATCGACCGACCAAGTGGCGCTTGAGCAACTAATCGATAGCCTGTTCACCGCCGATGCCAGTAGCCAAGATCAACGCGCTGCCTGCCGCCTAGCCGCACAGCGTGCACTAAGTGTGATTACTGGCGGCCCGGGCACCGGCAAAACCACGACGGTGGTGCGCGTATTGGCCATTTTGCAGAGCCTGGCCGAGCGAGCAGGCCTACCACCGCTGCGCATTGCGTTGGCCGCGCCCACTGGCAAGGCGGCGGCGCGCTTGAGCGAATCCATTGCTAGTCAAGTTGCGCAGTTGCCGCTTAGCGAATCGGTCATCAAGCACATTCCCACCGAGGTCAGCACCGTGCATAGGCTGCTCGGCGTCATGTCGCAAGACAATGGCCAGCGCTATCGCCATCACGCCACTAACCCGCTCGCGCTCGATGTCTTAGTGGTCGATGAAGCCTCGATGCTAGACCTGAGCCTAATGGCGGCACTGATGGAGGCCCTGCCAGCGCAGGCGCGCATCATCTTGCTCGGCGATAAAGATCAGCTGGCTTCCGTTGAAGCAGGCGCTGTATTGGCCGACCTGTGCTGCGCTGCTGATCATGCCAATGTCTGCGATGTCACAGCTACAAACAGCACGACCGCAGAATCATCTCCAGCGCATGTCGCGCAGCTCAAGCAAAGCTTTCGATTCGATGCTCAGCGCGGTATTGGCAAGCTAGCTCACGCCGTACGTACTGGCGCTGCAACCATTGCACCAAATAACGATGACTACGCGCCAGAAGTTCGTCGCATCGATACGCTCAACACCTTATTCGCCGGCTACGACGATTATTGGTCCAGCGTGCAGACCGGTGAGTCGGCTGAGATTATCCTGAAAAAGTTCGATAGCTTTCGCCTACTGTGCGCGCTCAGAGAAGGCAGCCATGGCGTAATCGCGGTTAATCAAGCCTGTGAGCGCTATCTGCGCAAAGCTGAAAAAATTGCGCCGTTCGACAAGCCCAGCCCATGGTATGTCGGTCGCCCCGTGATGATTACGCGTAATGACTACGGCCTACGCCTGATGAACGGCGATATCGGCCTTTGCCTACAGTCGCCTGAAACCGGCGAATTACGCGTGGCCTTTTGGGATGGCAGTGAGCAAAAAATTCGCTGGCTGCTGCCTTCGCGCTTACCCAGCTCAGAGACCGTTTTTGCCATGACAGTGCACAAGTCACAGGGCTCTGAATTTACTAAAGTCGCCGTGGTGCTGCCCACAACATTTAGTCCAGTGCTGAGTCGCGAACTTATTTATACCGCGTTAACGCGTGCACGTAATGCAGTGGAGTTATGTATCCCTAATGCGCAGGTTTGGCGTTTGGCGGTAGCAGCGAAAGCGCAGCGCTTCTCTGGGCTGCAGCAGCGCTTACTGCTGAATTTGTAAATTACACAGAGGTAACAATAAGTATTGGAAACGCTACAGTTTTAACAAGTAGTCGACTGTCTAGTTAGTTATCGCAGCCTACAGTGTTCTCACTGATTAAGGTGCGAGCCAGACTATGAATAAGTCAAATAAAGGTATGTTTACTGTCCTAGCGTTATCTGCTGCATTAGCTGCTTGCGGTGGCGGTGGCGGTGGCGGTGCGAGCACAACTACCTCTGACTCGAGTTCAACAACGCCTGTTGTCGTTGCACCCACAAGTTCCGGTCAGCGCCAAGTGTCGGCCGACTGCAGTTTCACGCAAAAAATTGGTGCCGCACGTAACGACAATCTTCGGATCAGCAGAGTCAGTTGGTTGCAGTCAGTTCAGCTAGATAGCAATGATATTGAGAGCCGTTTAGCGGGCGCTAAAGCGGTAAAAATGCGCATCGATGTGCTAGCCAACAACTCGCCATTGGCACCAGTGATACGTAGTGTGAAAGTTTATAATGCAGCCACATCAGGCTGTGTATCGATACCGGTGAACGCTCCAAGTCGAGTGCCCAGTAATGTTAATGAGCATAGTCTAACAACGGCTTTTACGGCCGACATTCCCGCAGAGTTAGTACAGCCAGGCATGAGCGTGTCGCTTTGGCTTGATGACAATGTTGGGCGTAGCGAAAGTGAGGCAGACGCAACGTATCGTGTTTTGCAGCCCCGAGTTGCCCCTGCTATTACGGAGACCATCCGCATCATCCCTATACGACTGTCCGGAATAACCGGTGGGGTTAGTAGTGCGGAAGATATCGCCAGTTTAATTGAGCGTATGTATCCAGTAAGCCAAGTCAATGTTGTGTATGCGCCTGTCTTGGATGTAGGTGGCTTGCTGTCAAGCGTCCTCAATCTCGTTGGTAGCTTGCTGTATGGCTCTATTGGTCAAATGCAAAACTTGCTCGACACGCTTGATGATCGTTGTGCGGAGTTAAATGGCAGTCAATGGAGTGCACGGACAGCGCCAAAATGCATTGGTGTACTTCCTAGTAATTTGATTTTTTCTGCTGACAGCGGTGCTGGTCAAGTGGTTGGCCTTGCCTATGTTGGTGGTACGACAATGTTGGCTAGATCTGTCACGGCAGTAGACAATTTCTCAGTGAGCAGTCCTTATCAGTCTAGTCATTGGATCAATTTTAATGCCATGACATTGGCACATGAATTTGGCCATGTAATGGATCTTGATCATGCCGCATGTGGCGGAGCAACAGGCTTAGATCCACGTCTATATGATGATGGCGGCTTAGCGGGCGGCGCCGGTTATGACGCTGTTCGTGGCTCATATTTTTCCAGTATCGGCACGACTGAGTTCGCTGATGTAATGTCATATTGCGGTAAGGAGTGGATGTCGGATCGTGGCTATTTGGCGGCCATGGCTTATCGTGCGGGCAGTGCAAATATTGCCGCTCGTAGCATCAATGAACCCAGCCAATGGTTAAAAATATCCTTAGGGGCATCGGGTTGGAAAGTGCGTCGTAGCAGCTTTGCTCCTAACACCTTAGTGCCTAGTACGCTGACCTTGCGTGTCAGTAGTGAAAAAGGTCAGGAGGCGTTGGCACTAAGCTCAGCAGTAGTCTCTGAGCATCATGAAACTGGAAACTATGGCCCATTCTTCATCAACTTAGGCGATCGAGATGTGTCGGCATTGAGCCTAGAGTCTAGCAACGTGCAGTTAGCAAGCTGGTCAGCAGATGTGCTGTGAGCAATAGTTAAACGATAAATTAGCTTATGAGGTATCCTGTTTGAGGAATAATAATTCAAGCGAGATATCTCATGCGCAGCCATCAACTCAGCCTAATTTGCCTTTGCCTCCTATCGTTAGCAGCATGCGGCGGTGGTGGCAGTAGCGATAGAGTAGCTGATACCGAGTTAATATCGTCCTCTCCCGGCAACCCCTCATCTACGAATCAATCCCCGTCAAATCCAACGCAAATTCGTTCAGGTGAGTGTCGAGTTAGTCAAACTATTGCTGAGGCGCGCAATGATAATTTGCGCATCGACTCCGTGCGCTATTTGCAGGTAGTTGAGCAAGATGCAACGAACAGCAATGCATTATTGGTTAGTAATAAACCGCTGAGACTACGAGTCGATATATTAGCCAATGCGGGCACGCTGGCGCCAACTAGCCGCACTGCTCACGTATATAGCCCTAGCACTCGTACCTGCCAAACTTTCCTGCTTAACGGCCCTAACGAGCTGCCAAGTCAAGTCGATAACACGCGCTTAGATAAAGCCTTTATCGTAGATTTACCGGCATCGCTCGTGCAGTCCGGCCTGACAATCACTGTTGCTGTAGATGACAACCAAGGCCGAAGTAGCGCTGAGGCTGCTCGAACCATTCGCGTGATGAGGCCAGATGTAGCTATTGGTGTAGATGAAACAATTCGCATCATCCCGCTGAGATATAAAGAACAAGTGGGTTATGCCACGCCGAGTGCGATTAAATCGATTATCGAGCGTACGGCGGGCATTTCTTCCGTGCGAGTGATTACGGAAAATGAGATCTCGCCAGAGGCATTCACAGACAATAATGGCTTTTTAATCTTTTCAGGCACGCCAGGTGAATTTAACTCCACGCAGTTAGGTCGTGCACTTGATGAGGTTGATGCCGAATGTGATCGGCTGAATGGTCCTCAAACCAGCGCTCGTTCATCGCCAAAATGTCTGGGCGTATTTCCTGACAATGTACGCTTTACCAGCAGCAGCCTGGGCGGCTCCGGTGAAATTGTCGGCGTTGCCTATGTGGGTGGCAAAAGCATGATGGCGCAGTCGGTTAGTGCCAGCGATGAGCCAAGCATTAGCTCTCCTTATGCAGCAGTACATTGGCTGAACTTTCGAGCCGTTACTGTCGCGCATGAGTATGGTCATTTACTAAATCTCAATCACGCTGCCTGTGGCACTAGTGGTAGCAGCGATGGCAAGAGTTATGGTGATGGCCGTATTGGCAGCAATGGTGCTGGCTACGATAGTGCCCGTGACTTCTACTTTAGCGCTAGCCAGCGTAACTCTGCAGGAGCTCTTCAGTTTGGCGATTTAATGTCGTACTGCCAAAAAGAGTGGCCGTCTGACTTGGGCTATCGCGCTGGTGCAGTTTATCGTTCGGCTGGCGCATCAAGTCGCCAAGTGGGTGCACGCGAAACCGCTAGCAAGCGTTGGCTAAAAATAACCGGTTTCGATGGGCAGTGGGCAGTGCGAGCTGTATACACCGCGCCTTCTAGCATGGAGGCAACAGCTATGCAGCTGCGTATGAGCGCTGCCGATGGCCAGCATGAGCTTGCTCTGCAGCGACCACTCATAGCTGATATGCCACTAGTCAGCGCCAACGGTCCGTATTATGTTGAGTTGCCGGCCAGCGCGATTGGAGTCTTACCTGCTATTTCATGGCAGCTCTTAGGTAGCGCGGGCCAGCTCATTACTTCCGGCCTAGGTGAATTACTTAATTAGTTTTAATTTTTTGATGGATGGCGCACATGAAAGCTTTATCACCAGCAGATCAGTTATTTTTGTGGATGGAAAAACGCCAGCAACCTATGCATGTTGCTGGATTGCAACTGTTTGATTTTCCAGAAGATGCTGGTCCGCGCTACATTCGGGACTTAGTCGAGCATTTGCGCAGCTTTACCGAGCCAGCATCGCCGTTTAATAAGCGCTTAGTGACGCGATTTGGTCAGTACTTCTGGGAAACCGATAAACAATTCGACCTAGAACATCATTTTCGTCATCGCGCGCTGCCCAAGCCTGGGCGTATTCGTGAGCTGTTGTCGTATGTTTCAGCTGCACATAGCAACTTGATGGATCGTGAGCGGCCACTTTGGGAAGTGCACTTAATTGAAGGCGTCCAAGGTCGACGTTTCGCACTCTACACCAAGGTGCACCACTCTTTATTCGACGGCATCGCCGCCATGCGTATGGGCTCACGAGCCTTAAGCGAAGATTGCTATATGCGTGATTTGCCACCTATTTGGGCCATGGAACCACGCAAAAAAGCGCCTGGTTTATTACGCAACCCAGTGGAAATGGCCACAGGTATGGCACGCTTTACAGCGACCATGAGCAAGCAGCTAGCCACAATGCCGGCAGTATTAGGTGAGATAGCGAAAGTCTCGCGCAAGTCCACGCGCGATCCCAATTTCGTGTCATTTTTCCAAGCACCACCGAGCATCATCAATAGCAAAATTACTGGCAGCCGTCGTTTCGCCGCACAAAGTTGGCCTATGGCACGCTTCAAGGCCGTGGCCAGCACTTTTGGTTGCACGCTCAATGATGTGGTGTTGGCGGTCTGCGGCAGTGCGCTGCGCAATTATTTGATCAGCCAGCAAGCCTTACCCAATAAGCCTTTGGTTGCTATGGTGCCGGTGTCTTTGCGTCGTGATGATAGTACTGAGGGTAACCAAATCGCGATGATTCTAGCGAATTTAGGTACAGAAGTTGCCGATCCGACGCTGCGTTTAGAGCGCGTGATGGCATCAGTGAAAGAGTCGAAGAATCGTTATAAACAGATGAGTCCAGCAGAGATTCTGAACTATACCGCGCTGATGATGGCGCCGGCGGGCATCAATTTAGCCACCGGGCTGGCCTCTGGCCTGCGCGCGTTTAACGTGATTATTTCCAATGTGCCGGGGCCGAAACAGCCACTGTATTGGAATGGTGCGCGCCTGACCGGCCAGTATCCAGTATCTATACCGGTCGATCAGGTGGCACTAAACATCACTCTAACGAGCTATGTAGACTCGTTAGAGTTCGGTCTTACTGCTTGTCGTCGAACCCTGCCGTCGATGCAGCGCCTACTCGACTATCTCGAGAACGGATTACACGAACTTGAGGTTGCGGGCGGCTTGCGTTAGCGCCATCGGCTGGGCTGTCGTTGTAGCTGCGGCGTGGTGCATCTGAGGCCGAGCGGGCGCGGAAATCACCACCGGCTGGACGACGCTCACCACCGCGGCTGAATGCCGGACGGTCAGTACGCAGTGCTTTGCGATCAAATGCTGAGCGTTCGTGCGTGGCTACACCGGCGCGGTTGCCGATTGACTCGGCATCACCACCTTCGCGGCGCGGAGCGCCACCTGCTGGAGCAGCAGCACGGTCGCGGTAACCACCACGGTCAGTGCGCGGACGATCATTGCTATAGGCTGGACGGTCAGCACGTGGCGCAAAACCTTCGCCGCTGCGAGCTGGACGATCGTTGCTGTAAGCAGGACGGTCATTGTTGTAGGCCGGACGATCGCCACGTGGACGGTCGTTAGCGCGAGGCGCAAAACCTTCACCGCTACGAGCAGGACGGTCATTGCTATAAGCAGGACGGCCTTGGCCATAGGCTGGGCGATCATTGCTGAAGCTAGGACGGTCATTGCTACGAGCAGGACGATCATTGCTGTAGGCAGGACGGTCGTTGCTATAGGCCGGACGATCGCCACGTGGACGGTCGTTAGAGCGAGGCGCGAAACCTTCACCGCTGCGAGCTGGACGATCGTTGCTATAAGCAGGACGGTCATTGCTAGAGCCACGATTAAAATCACGACCGCCACCGCCGCCATCACGACGAGGTGCACCGCGACCGGCTGGACGACCAGCGCCGCTGCCACCGTTGTCACGATATTTCGGAGCTGGACGTGGTTCCATGCCAGGAATAGTCATTTCAGGAATGGCGTTGCCTGTGTAAGCAGCCAAGCGCTGAAGCTTGCCGCGGTCACGACGGTTAACCAAGCTAATGGCTGTACCTGAGCGACCGGCGCGGCCTGTACGGCCAATACGGTGCACATAATCTTCTAGGACCATTGGTAGGTCGAAGTTGAATACGTGGGTGATGCCAACAACGTCGATACCGCGAGCGGCGACATCGGTGGCGACCAAGCAGCGTACGCCGCCATCTTTAAGCGCGCGCAGCGTGCGGTTACGTGCAGGCTGTTTCATGTCGCCATGCAGAGCAGCAGACTGAATGCCAAAGTTGGCGAGTTCAATCGAAAGCTCTTCCGCATCGCGACGAGTCGCCGTAAACACGACTGATTGGTTTACGGATGGGTCGGCTAGCAGCTTCAACAGAATGGCTTTTTTGTGCGCCATGTCATCGCAGAAATACAGCGATTGCTCGATGTTTTCATGCTTAGCAGTTTGCGAGCTAATTTGCAGACGTTCTGGGTTGTTCATAACGCGAGCGGCTAGCGTGGCAATGCGATTTTCCAGTGTTGCGGAAAACAGCAAGGTTTGACGTTCAGCTGGCGCTTGTTCAGCGATCAGTTCGACATCATCGATAAAGCCTAAGTCGAGCATGCGATCGGCTTCGTCTAACACTAAGACTTCAACGCGATCGAGCGTGATGGTGCCGCGATTCATCAGATCAAGTAGGCGGCCTGGTGTAGCAACCATGACATCAACAGGGCGCTGTAATTGGCGCGCTTGTTGTTGGTAGTTCATGCCGCCCAAGATGCTGGCAGTACGAATACGCAGACGAGCACCGTAGACACGGGCAGCGCTTTCGACTTGGCGAGCCAATTCACGTGTTGGTGTTAACACCAAAATACGTGGGCCTTTACCTGGGCCGCCTGGAGTTTTAGTGATGCGATGCAGAGCGGGCAGAATAAATGCCGCAGTCTTGCCTGTGCCGGTTTGGGCAGAGGCCATCAGATCTTTGCCTTCTAGGGCGATGGGAATAGCCTGTGCTTGCACAGGAGTGGGTTCGGTATAACCGGCTTCATTCAGCGCGGCCAATAGCGCATCATGCAGCTTTAAAGCAGCAAAAGTTAGGGACACTTCAATTTATCCTCGCGGGTAGCCCGCGGTATTATGTGGACGGCAGCGGTCCGGCGAGAATCGGCGGAGGCTGGCTATATGTCGTTACCAACCAGACCGGGACGGCTGCGAGCCAGGGAAGTGACCCCGAAACAGCACGAAAAGAGGCAGGTACGAGCAACCGCTACTGCGGCGGCGCAAATGATACGCAGCTTTATGCATTAAAGCCAGTGTTGTTTTGAATTTCTTCGGCGTGAACGAGGCTTCGTCAAGATAAATGGGCGTCAGAGGCTCTAAAAACCCGATAAGCGGTAATCATAGCGTGTGATTTTATAGGTACAATTGTACCAGTTGCGTAGTGCTGATGCGTTTAGTCGCTATTCTCGTTGCTTTAGCGGTTAGTCGTCATGAGTGAAACAAAACTAAGGTAACTTCAAGGTATTGCGTTATATCCATTCAGGGAGAGTGAAAATGGCAACAGCATTAATTACCGGCGCGTCCAATGGCATCGGCTTAGAACTAGCGCGTCGTTTGGCAGCTGATGGCACAGATTTAATTTTGGTTGCTCGTAGCGTCGATAAACTGCAGGCCATTGCTACCGAACTGAGTGATCGCCATGGCATCAAAGCCGGCGTGATTGGCCAAGATCTTGGCTATGAAGGTGCAGCAGATGAGCTGATGCAAAAGCTCGGTGATCAGCGTGTCGACATGCTGATTAACAACGCCGGTTTTGGTGAGTTTGGCACTTTTATTGATGCTGATATAAAGCGCATAAACCAAATGGTACAGCTCAATGTCGCGGCCTTGACCTCCTTGGCACACGCCATGGGGCGTCGCATGGTGGCGCAGGGCGGCGGCCAAATTCTTAACGTCGCTTCTGTTGCTGGCTTTATGCCTGGCCCTGGCGCTGCCGTGTACTACGCTTCAAAGGCTTATGTTTTAAGTTTTTCAGATGCGCTTAATTATGAGCTGAAAGGTCATAATGTGCAGGTGACTACGCTCTGCCCAGGCCCAACCGATACTGGTTTTGCTACCGCAGCCAATGCAGTTGGTTCGGCCGCCTTTCGTTGGCCTATGCTGTCGTCGCTTGAGAGCTTGGCAGATTATGCCTATGCCTCCTTGAAAGCTAAGCGTGGTGTCTCAGTGCATCGACTATTAACCAAAATTCTCGCGTTCTCTGTGCGTTTGGCGCCGCGATTTTTAGTTAATATCATCTCCGCGCACAGTATTGGCTTTAAGCGCTAGACTTAGCGCCTGCGTCACATTTGGAGTTAGCTATGTTTTCGTGGTCACACACTATCGCCGATCGTGTAGCGTACTTAACTGAAAAGCCCATGTTCAATAGCGTTTTAGCTGTTATGGCTAGAGCGCTAATGGCCTTTATTTTCATTAGTGCTGGCTATAGCAAGATTGAAGGATTTTCTGGCACTGAAGCATATATGGCAGCTATGGGTGTTAATCCGAGCTTTTTGCCAGCGGTTATTGCCTTAGAGCTGGGTGGTGGTTTAGCACTGCTATTTGGCTGGCAAACACGACTGACCGCTGCCGGTTTGGCAGGATTTTGTGTCATTTCAGGCCTGCTTTTTCACGGCAATGGTGAGCAGGCGAATCAAATTTTGTTGATGAAAAACTTGGCCATGGCCGGCGGTTTGTTAGCATTTGTACGTACCGGCGCCGGTGCTCCTGCGCTAGACCGTCACTGATTTTTGCTGGAGAAAAGCATGGAAGTTAGCGCCCTGCGGCACCGTCGACCTGCGCAGTTGCGCACGCAAGAGCGCGTGGCAAGAGCCATTGCTGCTGCAGAAGTACTGCTGATAGAGCGTGGACCGGAAGAGGTCTCTATTCCCGATGTTGCAGAGGCTTCTGGTGTTCCTCGCGCGAGCCTGTATCAGTTTTTTGCCAATAAATATCAGCTTTTCAATGCTATCGCTGAGCAGCATTTATGCCAAGTTTTGGAGCTTGTGCAGAGTGCAGCACCTAGTTTTGCTGGTATGCACTGGCGAGAAGCGGCGCCTATTTTAATTCGTGCAACATCCGTGTATTACAATCAAAACCCAGTGGCAGGCATTTTAATTTTAGGCGGCCCAACGAGCCGCGAATCGTATCTTGCGCAAGAGGTGACTATTGAAAGTATTGGCTCGGAAATGCGAGCAATTTTCAAAACACTAGAGCCTGCGATCAATATTCCCGAAGAGCCCGATAGCGCCACCATGTTGGTCGAAATTGCCTTTGCAATCATGAAGTTTGGCTATTATCGAGACGGTGAAATCAGCGAAGCAATCATGGAGCAGGCTATCCATGCATGTGTGGGTTATTTGCTTCAGACTCTGCCTGATGAGTTGGCGGCCAGCTAAGCGCTAAAGCACGCTTAGCCTCAGGCGTGAGCTGCTTAATCTGATATTCCAACTTCAACGCATCACTACGTGAGGCACATTCAAGCTCGCCTAATATGGCTATAGGTGGGTACGCTTGCGTAAACTTCGCGCCAGACTTTTGCATATGCTGTTTAAATCTTCTCACCACATCGGTGCTAATGCCGGTGTACAAGCGATCGCCCGCACACTGCAAAACATAGACTGACCACGTCATTTACTGCGCCGGCTTTTGCATCTGCGCAGTTAGCGTATCAATGCGCCCATGGGTGATGGAGATATAGGTTTCGCTGGCGTTGTAGCTGGCTAATGAGCCTTCGCCATTGGTTAAGCGCGCGGTCGCGGTGCGTTCTGTGCGCAGTTGTAGCCACGCTTGCTGCTCTTGCAGCGCCTGTTGGCCAAGTGATGGGTCAAGGCTGGCCAAGTAGTCGATAAATACTAGATATAGCTTGGTGTCATACAATGCAGCCAAGTTTGCCATGCTGTAATTCAGCTCTTGCTGAGGATGCTCTTCACTCAGCCAAGTCTCGAGCTGATCTATCGCCTGATCAACATCGGGACGCCAATCGCTGATTAAACCTTTGGCGGGCGGCGTTGCAGGTTTAGCTGCTTTCGTTGGTTTTTGGACAATGATCTCAGGCGCTGCATCTGCAGTAGCAGTTACTTCTTTCGCTGGATGAGGTGTTTGCGCGGCCATAAAAAATGCCGTTACAGCGGCAAGTGCTAGCGGTGGAGCAAATAGTTTAGTCAACCAACTCATAGCGATTCCTGCGGGCATGGCGCGCGCTTCCCAGTTGTGCGTAAGATAGCCCAAACCTAAAACCCATGCGAGGTGTGCAGTGAAACCAGCCGAATTGTTTTCTTTGAGCGGCCAAACGGCTTTAGTTACTGGCGGCTCGCGTGGCCTTGGCTTACAAATGGCTGAAGCCTTGGGTGAGGCGGGTGCGACTGTGCTGATTACGGCACGTAAGGCCGATGAGCTTGCCAATGCTAAAGCGCATCTGACCGCGCTGGGTATTAGTGTGCATACGGTCGCCGCCGACGCGAGTAACCCTGAGCATATTGCCCACCTAGCTGCTGAGGCTCAGCGCTTGATGGGTGGCGTTGATATTTTGGTCAATAACGCCGGCGCGAGCTGGGGTGCGCCAGCGGAAACGCATCCATTGGAGGCGTGGGATAAAGTCATGAACCTCAATGTGCGTGGCTACTTTTTACTCGCGCAGGCTGTGGCCAATGCCTCGATGATTCCTCGCAAACGCGGCCGTATTATTAACTTGGCATCAATTGCCGGTCTCGGTGGTAATCCGGCATGGATGCAAACCATTGCCTATAACACTAGCAAAGGAGCTGTGGTTAACTTCACGCGCGCACTGGCTTGCGAGTGGGGTCATCACGGCATCACGGTGAACGCCATCGCGCCTGGATTTTTCCCGAGCAAGATGTCGCAAGTGCTAATGGACACGGTTGGCGTCGATAGCATCGCGAAAACCACGCCGCTACAGCGCGTTGGTGGCGATGATGATTTGAAGGGCGCCACGCTGCTGTTTGCCAGTGCCGCTGGGCGTCATATTACGGGCCAGATTTTACCAGTCGATGGCGGCGTTAGCGCCTTAATCGGCGGCTGATCATGAGCACACATATCGATGGCTTCCGCACCGAGCGCCTACATTTTCACGGCGTATCGCGTGAGGTTTTTTGTCGCGGTACAGGCCCTGCAGTGGTGGTGTTAAGTGAAATCCCGGGCATTACGCCGCAAGTAGCGACTTTCGCTGAGCGTGTCGCCGACGCAGGTTTTAGCGTGTTTATGCCGCAACTGTTTGGCGAACCGATGAAGCCGCTGACCTATCCTTATGCCGCTGAGTCTCTAGCGAAAATTTGTATCAGCCGCGAATTTCGTGTGCTCTCGGCGAATAAATCTAGCCCTGTTGTGGACTGGTTGCGTGCTTTAGCGCGTCATGCCCATGAGCAGTGTGGCGGTCCTGGTGTCGGCGTGGTTGGCATGTGCCTAACCGGCAACTTTGGCTTGGCCATGATGCTCGATGCGCCGGTGATTGCGCCGGTGTTGTCGCAACCATCTTTGCCCGTGGGTGCGACTAAAGCGCAGCGCAGTGGTTTGCATGCATCGCGGGATGAGATTGCTGCTGCACATGACAAAATTAACAACCACGGCGCGCGCATTTTGGGCTTACGCTTCAAGCAAGATTTTCTTTGTAGAGGCGAGCGTTTTGAGCGTCTACGTGATGAATTTGGGCCAGCGTTTGAGTGCCGCGAAATCGATGCCTGCCATGCCAACCCTAATGCCGGCACACCAGCCCACAGCGTGCTCACCACACATTTAATCGATGAGGTTGGCGAGCCGACACGAGCGGCACTGGATCGCACTTTGGCCTTTTTAGCTGAGCAGTTGCGCTAGCTAATGCTTTGGCCATGGCAGCGTTGGCGCAATAGTCGCCAGCAAGCACTTGAGGCGCGCTTAAAATCGGCAGTCGTGCAGCTCACAAAAGCTGAGTTAGTCATCGCCAAAGGCCCACGCGTGGCCTGCATTTGGCCAGATGTCATAGCGCTGTCGCCAAGCCAGCGTTACGCATGGTGTCGCTGCGGGCTATCGGCCAATGGCGTGTGGTGTGATGGCAGTCATGGCTCGGGCGAGGGGCCATTGCGCTTTAGCCCGAAGCGCGCGCAGCACTATTGGCTCTGCACTTGCAAGCAAACGCGGACACCACCGTATTGTGATGCCAGTCATCACCGCCTAGTGCCGCCAAGCTGAGGCATTGCTCGCTTGGCTCCTAGCGTCGAGTTAACCACCACACCGACTCTTGCAATGATGTGAGGCCACGCGCCTGCATGCCGGGGTGCTCAGCCAAAATATCTTGAAAAGATAAGCGCTCGATATGCCAGTTCGCAGCGAACAAGCTCTGAATCTCATCAGCAGAAATAGGGAACGGCGGCCCCGACATCTCCGCGCTATCGTATTCAAAGGTGATGACTAGGCCACTGGCATTGGGCGCTAAGACGCGCTCCAACTGCGCCACATAGGCCTCGCGCATGCTGGGCGGCAAGGCCACCAATGCGGCGCGATCATAAAAGCCAGTGCACTGAATTTGCTCTGGCGTGAGAGTGAAAAAATCACCTTGCCATAGGCTCAAGCCGGATTGTGCGTAGAGTGTGTGCTCGCCGGCTTCAGTCGGCGACAACTCCAACGCGTTTTCTTGCGCAAATGCTTCAATGGCCAGCGCAGACAACTCACTGCCAACGACTTCAGCGCCTTGCTGGCATAGCCAAATCATATCCACCGATTTTCCGCAAAGTGGCACAAACACGCGCTGGCGGGCAGTGTCGTTGAGCTGATGAAAATGCGCGGCGAGCTGTGGATGCACTTGCT